>CAZEJA010000139.1:0-7681 GCA_964512215.1 uncultured Planctomycetaceae bacterium | reverse complement strand
TTTGCCGCTGCCTTCTTCTTCGGAGCCGGCTTCCTTGCGGCAGCCTTCTTCTTGGCCGCTGCCTTCTTCTTGGCCGCCGCCCTCTTCTTGGCCGCCACCTTCCTGGCGGCAGCCTTCTTCTTCGCAGCGGCCTTCTTGGCGGCGGCTTTCTTCTTCACGGCGTCCTTGGCCGCCTTGGCCTTGGCGGCTTCCTTCTCGGCCTTCTTGCGGGCTTTCTCTTCCGCCTTGGCGCGGGCTTCGGCTTCAGCGCGGGCCTTGGCCTCGGCGGCCTCGCGAGCGCGACGGGCTGCTTCCTCGGCAATGCGAGCCGCCTCGGCAGCCTCGGCCTTGCGTTTCCTTGCCAGCGCCTTGGCGTGCCTGCTCACGTAGCCCCGGAAGTACAGGTGCGCCGACCAGGCGTCCTTCTGTGCGATGATCCGTTCCAGGAAGCCCTGCACGTCCGCCACGGTGCTGCCGGCCTCGACGAGCCCGTTCATCTCCATGACCTCGGCCAGCGACTGATCCACGGGGATCGCGTGTCCACCGAAGCAGCGCAGCACGATCAGGGCCGCCTCATACTCCCTCAGCCCCAGTTCCAGCAGATGCCGTCGGAGATCCCGCTTGGTCATGTCGGCCATGTAGGTCACCGACATCTCGCTGGTCCGGTAGAACACACCGTTCAGCACGCGCGTGAGCGTCCCCGCCTTCCGTCGCACGAAGGGGAACTCCTTGCCCAGGACGTCCGCGAGTTCCTTGACCTGGCAGACGCGCAGTTCGTTGACATCCACGAATTCGTCCTCGATGGCCTCCATCGCCGCGGAGACGTCCTTCGCCGCGGCATCCGCCTCCAGAACGGCGCGGACCAGCACGTCCACCGCCTCGTCGGGTTCGACCGCCTCGACGGGGACCTTCTTCATGCCCTTCAGGAGCTTCTTGACCTTCTTCTCGTACTGCGTGGCGTTCTTCATTCCCACATCTTCCTACGTGGATTCGGGCTCGTTCCCGTCCGCATCGTCGGACTGGCGACGCTCGCGGTCCTTCTGCTCGATCTCGTCGGCGACCTCTTGAATAATCTGCAGCGTCTCCAGCGTCTTCTTGTACGTCGCGTCATAGACGAAATCCAACAGCGGCGTGTGCCGCAGCCGGACCCGCCGCACCATCTCTTCCTGAATCCGCCCCGACGCGTGGCGCAGCGCCCGCAGGGCCGTCCGCTGTTCGGATTCGGTGCCCAGCACCGACACGTACACTTTCGCCGTCAGCAGATCCTCGGCGATCTCCACGCGCGTGACCGTCGTCCGCGCCGGGTCGACCCGGGGGTCGGACAGCTTCGCGATCAGCACCTGCCCGATCGTTTCCCGCATCAGGCTGTTGATTCTCTCTCTCCGCCGACTCATCTCTGCTCGACCGCCGCCCGTCCGCCTCGGCGTCTAGGCCCATTCGATATCGTGATCCGTCAGAATCAGGTCGCGATGCGCCGCCGCCACATTGACGATCTTCTGCAGGGCGCCTTCCACATACCGCCGGTCGCTGCCCACCATC
The DNA here is from genome assembly GCA_964512215.1 of uncultured Planctomycetaceae bacterium. Classification (GTDB taxonomy): domain Bacteria; phylum Planctomycetota; class Phycisphaerae; order SM23-33; family SM23-33; genus CAZEJA01. The sequence goes on along the minus strand of CAZEJA010000139.1, from coordinate 6,163 downwards.
GCGACGGCAAGCACCGCCTGTCGGCGGTTGTCCTGGTGGGCCACTTCCGAGACCGACACGTTGTATCGCCCGGACAGGCGGTCCTTGAAGCTCTTGATCGACCGGCGCTTGTCCTTCAGGCTCGCCGCCTGGGGAACGCGAAACTCCAGGTGTAGAAGCCCAACCGTCGTGGCCATGGCGTGTGTCCGTCCCGCATCGCCCTACAGTTCCCGCGCGATCTCCACCTCGCGATAGAACTCCAGAATATCGCCTTCCTTCACGTCGTCGTACCCGGCGAGTTTCACGCCGCACTCCATGCCTGCGCGAACTTCCCGGGCGTCGTCCTTGAACCGCTTGAGGCTCTCCAGCGTACGCTCGTCCTCGATCACGACGTTGTCCCGCGTGATCCGGACCTTCGCGTTGCGGGCGGCCAGCCCGTCGGTCACGTAGCACCCGGCGATCGCGCCGACCCGGGAAACCTTGAACACCTGGCGGACCTCGGCCCGGCCCAGCGTTTCGACGCGGATCTCCGGCGTGAGGCCTTCCGAGAGCACCTTCCGGACGTCTTCGAGGATCTCGTAAATCACGCGGTACAGGCGGATGTCCACGCCCGTGCTCTCGGCCAGTTTCCGCGCCTTGGCGTCGGGAACGACGTTGAAGCCGATGATGATCGCGTTGGACGCTTCGGCCAACGTCACGTCGCCCGTCGTGATCCCGCCGACGGCATGGTGGATCACGTTGAGGCGAATCTCGTCCGTGCCCTGCTTGTTCAGCGAGGCGACCAGCGCTTCGACCGTGCCTTGCACGTCGCCCTTGACGATGAACGCGACTTCCTCGACATCGCCCGCCTCGATGTGGCTGAACAGGCTCTCGAGCGTCACCGGCCCGGCCGTCGCGAGCGCTTCGGTCCGCGAGCGGGCGCGGCGGTCCTCGGCCACGCTGCGTGCGCGTTCGATGTCGTCGGTTACGTAGAACCGGTCGCCCGCCTCGGGGACCTCATCCAGGCCCGAAACCTCCACCGGCGTGGCCGGGCCCGCTTCGGAAATCTCCTGCCCGTTCGCGTCCACCATCCGGCGGACGCGCCCGTACCCCTTGCCCGCCAGCAGGACGTCGCCGATGCGAAGCGTGCCGTCCACCACGAGCAGACGGGCCGTCGCGCCCAGGGAGGGGTCCATCTTGGCCTCGATGATGTATCCGATGGCCGACTGGTCCTTGTCCGCGGTCAGTTCCAGCAGTTCCGCTTCCAGGTTCAGCAGCTCGACGAGTTCCTCGATGCCCTGCCCCGTCTCGGCGCTGGTCTCGATGACCTCGACCTCGCCGCCCCACTGGCGCGGCTGGAGCCCGTGCTCGGCGAGTTGCCCCAACGCACGCTGCACGTTGGCGTTCGGGATGTCGATCTTGTTCAGCGCGACCACGATGGGCACTTCGGCGGCCTTGGCGTGACTGATCGCCTCGATCGTCTGGGGCATCACGCCGTCGTCGGCGGCCACCACCAGCACGACCACGTCGGTCATGTTCGCCCCGCGGGCGCGCATGGCCGTGAACGCCTCGTGCCCGGGCGTGTCCAGAAACACGACGTGCTTGTCTTCGACGTCGTAGCGGTACGCGCCGACGTGCTGCGTGATGCCTCCGGCCTCGCCCGTGGCGACGGACGTCTGGCGGATGCGGTCCAGCAGCGATGTCTTGCCATGGTCCACGTGCCCCAGGAAGGTCACCACCGGCGCCCGGGGTTCCAGGTCGCCCTTCTCGCGAGCCTCGACCTCTTCGAGGAGCACTTCCTCCGCCGTCTTGGCGCGGTGCACGACCAGTTCGATCTCATAGTCCACGACGACCGACTCGGCCGTCTCGCGGTCGATCACCTGATTGACCGTCGCGATCAGTCCCATGCCCATCAGCTTCTGGATGATCGCCGCGGACTTGAGCCCCGTCGCCGCGGACAGGCTCTTGATGGTGATGGGCTCGTCGATCTCGACCTTACCCGTCTTGACGGACGGCCCGCCCCCGCCGACCCGACGCCCCTCGGACGCCCGGTGCCTCCGCAGTCCGCCTCCCGTCGCGGCGGCCAGACGAGCCTGGCGCTCCTGCAGATCCTGATCCCGCCACTCTTTGAGTTTCTCGCCGCTGTCGGCGCTTCGGCCGCCGCGCCGCCGCGGGCTGCGCCGCTGGGTCTTGCGCTTCCCGTCTTCGCCCGCGCCCGGGGCGCCGCCTCCGCGCCGACCGCGCCGTCCCCCGGCGCCAACCACCGGAGGCGGACCGGCCATGCCTCCTCCCGTCGGCGCCGGGCGGCGCCGAGGTCGGGCTACGTAGTCCGGCTTCTCCACCCGGATCACGCGCGGGCCCTTCAACTGGGCGGGCTTGGGGACAACCTGCGGACCGGCGGGTACGATGACTTCGGGCTCCTTGGGTTCTTCCTCTTCGGGTTCGGCGGGTTCCACCGTCGCCGCGACGGCCGGAGCTTCGGCATCGTCGCCCTCGGCGGGCTCTTCGGATGGCTCGACCTGCTCGGCAGGCCCTTCGGGGGCTTCGACCGTGGCGGGGGCTTCGCTCTCCGCGACCTCCGCCGCTTCCGCGGCGGCTTCGGCGGGCGCTTCGCCCTCGACGACCACGGGGGCCTGCTCGCCTTCGCCCGGCGCCTCGGCGGGGGCTTCGGCCGGTGCCTCGGCCGGCGCTTCGCCCTCGGCTTCCTCGACGGGCTCTTCCTTCGCCTTGCGACGGCGGCGCGATTTCCGCGCCTCGGCACGCGCCTTCTCCAGGTCCACGTGCTCCGTCGTTTCCACGGCCGTGTGCGCGGCGGCTTCTTCGCTGAACCACTCGCGTATCGTCGCCTCCAGGCCGGCCGAAACGGTCGACATGTGGTTCTTCACTTCCAGGCCCTCGGCGCGACACTTCGCAAGGACCACCTTGCTCGTCACGTCGAGTTCCCGGGCCAGTTCAAATATCCGCGTTGCCAAGGAAACCTCCTGGCAGAACCTGTTCGGACTCTCACCGTCGACCGGCTGACACAATCAGCCGGCTTCGTCCTTCTTCTCATCTTCCACGGGCTCGTCGCCCGCTTCCGGCGCGGCGGGCTCGTCCACGGCCTCGTCCGCTGCCGGCTGTTCTTCGGCGGGCGCCTCGTCCACCGGGGCTTCCACCGCTTCGTCCGCTGGAGCTTCGGCGGGCGCCTCGTCCTCGACGGGCGTCTCCGGCGTTTCATCGGCCGGCTCGGCCGCAGTGCCTTCCGCGGGCGCTTCGGGCGCCGCGGCGGCTTCGGGGGCGGCCTCGGCAGCCTTGGCCGCTTCCGCAGCGGCGGCCTGCTTGTCCGCAATCTTCTTGGCCGTCTCCGCGCAGTGCACCACGATCCGCTGCGCCAGTTCCTCGTCCATCTCCAACTCGGTCATCAGCGGGCCCGGGCCGACCTCTTCCACGTCCAGCACGTTGACCATGCCCATCGCGATGACCTTGTCGACCACCGTGGAATCCACGCCTTCGATCTCCCGCAGCGACTTCTCCAGTACATCCAAGGCCGCGTTGAACTCGTTCGGCGTAAGGATGTCGATGTCCCATCCGGTCAGCCGCGCCGCCAGGCGGACGTTCTGCCCCCGCTTGCCGATCGCCAGCGAGAGCTGATCGTCGACGACCACGACGGTGGCCCGCCCCAATTCGAAGCACAGGGCGATTTCGGCGACCTCAGCGGGTTTCAGCGAGTTGGCGATGAGGATCTTCGACGAATCGTTCCAGCGAACGATGTCGATCTTCTCCCCGCCCAGCTCGTCAACGATGTTCTTGATCCGGCTGCCGCGAACGCCCACGCAGGCGCCGACGGCGTCGACCTTGGCGTCCAGGCTGTCGACGGCGACCTTCGTGCGGTAGCCGGCCTCGCGGGCCATCACCTTGATGACGATCACCTGCTCGGCGACCTCGGGCACTTCCAGTTCGAACAGCGCCCGGATCAGGTCCGGGTGCGTCCGCGTGAGGATGATCTTGACGGCGCTGGGCTGCTCGCGCACGTCCAGAATCATCGCCCGCAGGCGCTCTTCCACCGCGTGCGACTCGCCCGGAATCTGCTCGCCCTTGGGCAGGATCGCTTCGGTCCGCCCGATGTCCACCACCAGCGAGCCGCCCTCCCAGCGCACGACGCGCCCGGTGACGATCTGCCCGCGGCGCTCCAGGAACTCCTCGTAGATGCTGCCGCGTTCGGCCTCGCGAATGCGCTGGATCATGACCTGCTTGGCCGTCTGGGCGGCAATCCGCCCCAGGTCGCGAATGCTCAACTCCTCGCCCTCCACGGTCGCCGTGATCGCACCGGTCTCCCGGTCCATGACAACGGTCACGTCTTCCGTGTTGGCGTTGGCCTTGCGGATCGCCGAGCGCATGGCGGCTTCCAGGTCCTCGAACACCGTTTCCTTGTCGATGTTCTTGTCCCGGGCCAGGCTGTCGACGATACGTAGTATCTCTGAGTTCATCGCTGTTCCTTCTGTCTCTCTCGCCGCATCGGCGGGGCAAGGAGGCAACAAAAAAAGTGGGTCGCCTCGCCCACTTTCCAAGCCGCCGACGCACCTGTCGGACGGAAGCGACCGCCCGGGCTTGTCCCTGCCCGAGGGCCCTCCGCCCGCATCTCAGCCGGGTGGACCGATTCCCTGGCCGACACCGGCAAAAATCCGAACCGGGTTGAGCAGTCGCTCAGCCACCGACTCGACCTCTGGTCAGGCGCATCATCACCGTCGTGACTCCCGGCCTGAAAAGTTCACTCGTTTTCTCAGCATGTCCCGTCGCACTCCAAACCAGAATCCCGCCCGCCTATGGTGCACAGCACCCGGCGGACAGGAAACTGCCCTCGGGCAACACATCCGTTCCTGTATTTTTTCCACCGCAGGGCGCATCAACGAACCCTCCCTGCGGCGGGACAAGCTCTAAACAGCCACCGACTTACGTGCGATTATAGACCCCCCAAACTCGCAGTCAACGAAAAACCCCCAAAAAGCCCTCTCCGCACGCTGCGGACCGGGGGTTGTTCGCCGACTGCCTGGGATGGAAGACCGAAGATGGAACATCGAGAAGGGCTTGCCACGACGTAGTCGAAGGGGAAGACGGGAGGATGCGCTGTTGAAAAATCGCCCCCGCTTCGGTGTAATCCCGGTATCCTGTTGAGAATCCGTCAGGCACACCGCCCGAGTGGCACTTGTGTCCGGCCGCTTGAGGAGACGACATGATCGACATCAAACTCATTCGCGAGGCCCCCGAGACGTACGCGGAGGCCGCCCGGGTGAAGAAGTGCCCCCCCGCCGTCGGCGACCTGCTCGCAGTGGACAAGGAACTCGCCGACGCTCGGCGCGAGCTTCAGGACATCAAGACCGAGCAGAACCAGGTCGGCAAGGAGATCGCCAAGCTCGAGGGCCCCGACAGGCAGGTCGCCATCACGAAGATGGGCGAACTGAAGCCCCGCGCGAAGCAGCTCAACGACCGCATCTCCGAACTCGAACCGAAGTTCGACGAGCTGATGCTGCTGGTGGCCCAGCCGGCCGCTGCGGATGTGCCCGTCGGCGCCGACGACACGGAGAACGTCGAACTCCGTCGCGAGGGCGAGATTCCGCAATTCGATTTCGAGCCCAAGGATCACGTGCAGTTGGGCGAGGCGCTGGGGATCATCGACATCGAGCGCGGCGTGAAGTTAGCCGGCTCGCGGAACTTCATCCTCAAGGGCGCCGGCGCGATGCTCCACCAGGCGGTCCTGCGTCTGGCCCTGGACCAGATGATCGCCAAGGGGTACGAGTTGATGAGCGTGCCCGTGCTGGTCAACGAGTCGGTGATGTACGGCACGGGGTACTTCCCCGTGGGGCGCGACCAGGCGTACCTGTGCGAGCGGGACGGCATGAGCCTGGTGGGGACCGCCGAGGTGCCCGTGACGGCCTACCACACGGATGAGATCCTCGACGAGGCGGACCTGCCGAAGAAATACGTCGCGATGAGCACGTGCTTCCGCCGCGAGGCCGGGGCGGCCGGGCGGGACACCTACGGGCTGTACCGCATCCACATCTTCGACAAAGTCGAGCAGGTGGTCCTGGGCGTCAACGACGAGGCCCAGTCGATCGAATACCATCACGAGATCCTCCAGAACGCCGAGGACGTGCTGAAGGCGCTCGCCCTGCCCTACCGCGTGGTGAACGTCTGCACGGGCGACCTCGGGCAGGGGCAGGTGCAGAAG
>CAZEJA010000138.1:0-7705 GCA_964512215.1 uncultured Planctomycetaceae bacterium | reverse complement strand
GTTCATACGGTAGCGCGCGAAGCGATCCAGGCCGTGGTGCTGACGATCAGCGTCCGCTGCTCGCGCGGCGAGGCCGAGGACACGGCCGGTCCCGCGACGGCGGAACTGCTGCGGGAGTCCCTGAAGGCCCACATCTATCGCATCGAGATCCTCCCCGACGAGCGGGACCAGATCGCGGCGCGACTGAAGCACTATTGCGCCGGGCACACCATCGACCTGGCGGTGACGGTCGGCGGCACGGGTTTCTCGCCGCGGGACGTCACGCCGGAAGCGACGCGCGACGTGGTCGAGCGGATGGCGCCGGGGTTGGCCGAAGCGATGCGGGCGGCGTCGATGGCCAAGACGCCCCACGCGATGCTCTCCCGCGCGGTCTGTGGCATGCGCGGGACGACGCTGATCGTGAACCTGCCGGGCTCGCAGCGGGGCGCGACGGAAAACCTCGAAGCGATCCTGCCGGCGCTGGACCACGGCCTGTGGAAGCTCCGCGGCGACCCGGCGGACTGCGGGCGGTAGTGGGCCGCAGAGACGCAGAGGGCGCAGAGGGACAAAGAAGTTAGCAGGGATGAACGCAGATAAACGCAGATAGAAGAAACGACGTAGAGTAGCTTTGCGTGAGGCGTGCCTCCCCGGCGCCTTCGGGCTCTTTGCTGTTATCTGTGTTCATCTGCGTTCATCCCTGCTACCGCCGTTCCGAACGTCACGGTGCAGCAGATCGCAGGGCGGTTGCGGCGGTGTGGTAGAACGTTCCGGCCACCGCGCCGGTCATGAGGCAGGCGAACGTGGCGGCCAGCAGGGCGCGGGGGCCCACGGCGGCGAGGTCCTTGCGGCGCTCGGGCACGAGGGCGGCCGCCCCGCCGACGAAGATCGCCAGCGACGCCACGTGCGCAAATCCGCACAGGGCGTAGGCGGCAATCACCGGACTCCGCGGATCGGCGAACGCGCCGCTCTCGAGCGAGCCCTTCAACTGGAGATACGCGGGGATTTCCGTCTCGACGAGGCGCTGGCCGAGCATGGTTCCCACGGCCCCGCAGTCTTCCCAGGGCACGCCCATGATGAACGCGAACGGTCGCATGACGTACCCGAGGATCGCCCGGATGGACAGGTCCGTTCCGAACAGCCCGCCGGCACCGCCGACGGCGAGATCCGCCAGCGCCACCATCCCGAGGAAGGCGATCAGCAGCGCGACGACGCCGACGACGAGTTTCATTCCCGCCATTGCGCCGGTGATGATCGCGTCGATCGCCCCGCCGTCGCGTTCGATCTCCATCGCGACGCGCTTGCCCATCGTCAGCGGCTCGCCCGTCTCGGGCAGGAGGATCTTCGAGAAGACGATCGCCGCCGGGGCGGACAGGATCGACGCGGAGATCAGGTGCCCCGCGATGTCGGGGAAGGTGTCTTTGAGGAAGAGCACATACACGCCGAGCGTGCTGGACGCCACCGTGGCCATGCCCGCGGTCAGGATCGTGCAGAACTCCGACCGCGTCATCCGCGACAGGTACGGGCGGACCGTGGTGGTCGCCTCGATGCCGACGAAGATGTTGCTGGCCGCACAGAGGCTCTCGGCGCCGCTGATCCGCATGAGGCGCGTGAAGACCCACGAGAATCCGCGGATGATCAGGGGCATGATCCGCCAGTAATACAGCAGGCCCATCAGGGCGGCGAAGAAGATGATCAGGGGCAGCGCCTGGAAGGCGAGGATGAACCCGCTCGGCGCGTCGGACGAGAGGACGAAATGCCCTTCCGTGGCGAGCGGCCCGAAGACGAACTTCTGCCCGGCCGTCGCGGCCTCGAGGATGCGGAGCACCGCGCGGTTGATCCACTGGAATGCACTGCGGCTGCCGGGGGCACGGAAGACGATCGCGCCGAGCAGCAGTTGCAGCCCGACGCCGACGCCGATGACGCGCCAGTTCATCCGCCGCCGATGGGCCGACAGCACCCACGCCAGCCCCATTAACACGAACAGCCCCGCGAAGCTGACGACATTCTGCATGTCCATGCCCGCCAGCTTACGCGCCATGGGGAGAAAAGCAAGAAACGCCGCGGCCGGGCCTCCACCTGACGATCTGGAGGCACATTAAGGTTGGGTTTAGGACCTTGTCACCTGCGGGAAATCGGGTATAATTCTACGTCTTGTCGCAACGGAGGTTGCGGGCGGCCCATGGAGGCGGTCGCTCCCTGGTAAGGAGGATGGATCCACTGCGGAATCCGTGCACGAGGACCGCGGTGTCTCCGCATTCCCCGCGCTCGAGGATTCCGAATCGGAGTGGTTTTCCGGACTGGCTGTGGGAGAGGTCGCGAAGTCAGACCGGGCGATGACGTGATCAGTGGACGCACACGAACAAGGACGTCGGAGGCGGCCTGAGGCTGGAGGGCCACAGGCCCGAAAGGAGTCGGAAAATGCGTACGAACGTATGGAGGACAGGGGGCGTGGTTGGGGTTGCGCTGGCGATCAGCATGCTGACGGCATTGCCCGCCGATGCCGAGTCATTCCCGTTCGATACAAGTCTGTCCGGTAAGTACCTGATCATAACGACCGACGGGACGAGCACCGACGCGTCGGACGGCTTGACCAGTGTCGCGATCTCGAATTTCGAGATCGGCGCCAACAAGGCCCCCGTTCCGTCGACGGACAGTTTCCTGACCGGCGGCAGCAGTGGCGGCCCGACCTTGCTCGGGGCCGTGCCGGATATCCCCGCCAGCGGCGTGGTCCCCGTCTACCAGGGCATCGGGGGAGGGGGCAACGTCGCGATCACGAACACGGCGGATAACTTCGACGCGGACAATACCGGCATCTACGCCGATCCCGATATCGGCGTTCGGATCGCAGGCTCCGCGGTCGACAGCCGCAACCAGTCGGACGATTCGTTCTTCAACGACCCGAATCACTTCCCCAATACGTTCACGCCGGGCGGCCCCACAGGCGTTCTGGGCAATCTGGGCGGCACGGGTGTGTTCGTCAACAACGGCGACGCCGTGCAGTCGACACGCGTGGACTGGAACACCAACACCGGCGTGACGTTCAGCTTCGACCACAGCGGACTGTTGAGTGAACTCGATACGGCGCGGACGACCATCAACGGCCTGTCGTCCACCGGCACGCTGGATGTCAGCGGGGGCAACGCCGGGCAGTTCGACACGTCCACATCCCTGAGCGGTCCGGCGTCGATCTCCAGCACCGCGACGCCCGACACCTCGACGTTCGACCCGAGTTCCGACAGCCGCGATTTCACGATCACCCTCGCGCCCGGGCTGAACGTGATCGACTTCGAGACGGGCGAGAATGACATCCTCCTGAGCAACTCCAACCTCATCGTCGACGGGCCGGAGGGGGCCGTGGTGATCTTCCGGTTCGATGAGGACAACATGCTCGTCACCAACAGCAACATCCTGCTGGGCGACGGCGGGATCGGGTCCGGCAACGTCCTGTTCTACACGGACCAGGACTCGACCGACACGCTCTTCAACTTCCAGAACGTGATCCTCAGTCGGGCGGCCTTCTGGAGCCTCGGCGACGGCGGCGGATCCATCGAGGTCGACAACGGTCAGGGCTGCACGCAGTTCATCGCGGACACCGTGAACCTGCAGGACGTGAGGTTCAACCTGTGCGCCGTCCCCGAGCCCGGCACACTGGCCGTGCTGAGTCTGGGCGGACTGGCCCTGCTCCGCCGCAGAACGGCCCGGAAGCGGAAGTAATTGGGCCGCAGAGACCCCCAAGGGGCAGGCGCAGAGAACGCAGAGAAAAGAAGAGTCAGCAGGGATAAACACAGATGAACGCAGGTTACAGCAGAGAGGCCGAAGGCGCCGGGGAGGCACGCCTCATGCGAAGCCACTCTACGTCGTTTCTTCCATCTGCGTTCATCCCTGCTGCTGCCGTGTAGGGCAAGTCACCGAGCGGGCGTCTTCGCGCCGGGCGAACCCAGGCAGAGGATCTTGCCGTTGCTGAGGGGGACGTAGAGGCGTCCGTACGCGGCGGCCATCCCGTCGAAGACGGGGCGGGCCCCCAGGCGGCGGCTGGACAGCTTCTTCCCGTCGGCGGTCGAGACGGTCCAGAGGAAGACGTCGCCCTCGCCGCCGTCGGCGCCTTGCACGCCCACGAAGTCTTCCCACCCGGCCACGACAATCCGCTCGCCCGCGAGGATCATCGCCCGGACCTGCAGCGGGAGGTGCGCCTTCCAGTTTCGCTCGTTGGCCGGCGGAGCGGGGGCCGGGCGGGGCTTGGGCTTGCGGGCCTTCTTGTCTGTCTTGCCTTTCCTGGCCGCACTTGCAGCCGGCACCCGGTTCGCGCAGGCGATCAGACGGTTGCCGATCGGGAAATCCCCGGGCTTGTAGCGGACGTACTTCTGGTGCAGGTGCCCGGTATGCGTGTCCGGATGCATCGACTTGGTGTGCTTCAGGAAGGTGTAGTAGGTCTGGGCGGCGTAGGCCATCTCGGCGTCGAAGACGATCAGCTTGCCGGCCGGCGTGTAGGAGGACGGGGAGAGCCTCTTGCTCCCCGCCGAACCCAGCGCCCAGTTCAGGCGGTGCGCCCAGAGATCTTCGAGCAGGCCCGTCGTCGTGACGATGCCTCGGGCGCCCTTCTGTTGGGCCAGCGACGCGTCAAACTGCACCTGCCGCATGCTGATGGATTGCCCGTCGGAGACGAGCACGTCGGGCAGGCAGCCGGCCTGGCTGGCGCCGGGGGTGCTGAGGGTCGCCTGGTGCACCCTCTTGCCGGTCCGCACGTCGAGAGCGGCCAGGCGGATGCCGCCGTCGAGATAGGAGCTGTGCCCCCCGGCCGCGTAGACGGTCCCGTTCTGGATCAGCACGCTGCCGTGCACGGGCCAGACCGATTCGAGGCGGTCGCGCACCACGATCCGCCGGTCGACCGGGCCGACGCGGTATCGCCACGCGAGTTGTCCGTCGGCGACGCTGACGGCGTAGACGTGCCCGTCGCGACACCCGAAGACCGCCAGGCCGTCTTCGATCGTCGGCGGCGAGTCGATCCGTCCGCCCGCGACGAACTGCCAGACGCCCGTACCGCTCGCGGCGTGGAGGCAGTGCAGCGTCTGGTTCTCTGTTGCAGCGATGAACAGGCGGTTTTCGGCGACGACAGGAGCGCTGAGCTTGGCGCCCAGGTCGACCTCCCACACCTTGGAGAGATCGCCCGGCAGCGAGCAAGTCGCCGCCCCGCTGCGGCTGGCGTCGTGGCGGTACGTGGGCCACTCGTCGGGGTTGGCGATCGGCACGGGCGGCTGCCACGCTGCTCTGGCGTTCGCGGCGGTCTGCGGCGCCGCGGAGGGGCGTTTCTTCCCCGCCGCCGCATAGGCAGGACCTTTCACCAGGCGATCGGCGTCGTTCGGCTTCATACCGTCCAACGAGCTGCTGCCCGCCAGGGCATGGAAGCCGTCGAACTTGATCGTGTTGAAGCACCGGCACGGATGCGGCGGGATGTAGAGCAGCCCGTTGCAGGGCATCACGCCGTACTGGCAGACCCCGCGGATCCACCAGTTGATGACGTTGTCCTTGCCTTTCAGATCGACGAACTCCGTCCCGCGACGGCTGGAGATGAGGAACCGCTCCGTCGCCTTGTTCCGGTAGCAGCGGTGGTGGTGCCCGCCCGGCCAGACCGCCTTCTTGCTGATGCGCTTCTTGACCTCACCCGTGTGCAGATCGAAAGCGAGGAAGTCCTTCCCCTCACCGGGCACGTCGGAGGCCTTCATTCGGATCGCCTGAAGCCCCGGGAAGGTCCAGACCAGCCCGTCGATGACGAAGAGATCCCCCGCCGCGCCGAAGCCCAGGTAGCCCTTCGTCTCCCACAGCTTTCGTCCGTCGTCCGTCGCGAAGGCGCTGAGGCGCTCCGTCGACAGGCAGAGCACGACGTCCTTGTGCTGCACGACCGTGGGCGAGTAGTTCCGCAGGAACAGGCCCTTCGTGGCGAACGGCGCGGTCCATTGCTGCTTGCCGGTCTTCAGGTCGACGCAGAACAGATTCGTGTTGTCCAGGTAGTACGCCTTGCCGCCGCCGGCGATCAGCGACAGCGGCGCGTACCAGGCGAGGTTCGCCCCCTCCTTGCGCCACAGCACCTTGCCCGTGGGCGCCTGGATCGCGACGCTCGTCTTGGCGCTCTCGGGCTTCTCGTCCACGGCCCACTCCCAGTAGTTGTCCGCCTTGGGGGCGTGGCGGTCCATGACGTGCGGGTCGCCGATGACCGTCATCACCACGTCGCCGGCGACGATGAACTCCTCCGTGTTCTTCGTGCCCTGGTAGGTCTGCAGCGTCTCGCCCGTGGCGGCGTCGAGCACGGTGATCGGCGCGTCGACGCCGAGTGTGGCGTAGACGCGGTCGCCGACGGACACGAGGCGACGCGGCAGCTGCACGGGCCCGGACCGGAAGTACCGCAGATGCGTCGACCACGAGGGAATCTCGCGCTGCCACAACTGCTTGCCGTTGAACGCGTCCCGGGCGATCAGGCGCCACCGGGCCGGGCGGTGGATCATCGACGTCGGGCCGAGGTCGAAGATGTAGAAGAGCCGCCCGTTGCTGGACGTCATCGCGCTGAAACTGGCCTGAGCGTCGTGGTCGCGCGTCCGCTTGGGCTCGGCCTCCCACTGGAGGTGCTTGGGCGTGGTGATCCGCGCATCGGCGGCCACCGCATTGTTGTCCGGCCCGTGCAGGTAGTGCGTCCACTCGTCGATGTCGGCCCGGCGGGGCTTGGGGTACGTCTTCGCTGTCGCCCCTGTCAGGTACGCCGTGCCCCCCGGACAGAGAACGCGGTCGATCTCCTTCTGCGAGACCGCCCCCGCGTCGGCGACCAGGAGATTGACCTGGTTGTCGTTGTACGGCAGCAGGGGACCCGACCACAACTCCACGCTCACGCGCCCGTACAGGCCCGCCTTGCGGATGTGCGCCCGAGCAGCGTCGACATCCTCCTGCGTCATCGCGAGCCCGTGAACGAGGAACCGCTCGCTCGCGCCCAGCGCGGCCGTCAGTTTCCCGTCACCACAGCCGACGTGCACGACGAGCCCGCCCTTCACGCCGGTAGTCTTGAGGATTCCCTCCGCCTCCGCCGCGACCGCGCCGCTGGAGCAGCAGAGAACGGCCGCCGCCATCGAGAGAAGGAGTGCCCCGCCGAAACGCGCAGATCTTCGCCTGGTCATGTTTGCTGCCTTTCGAATCTGGTGAGAATGTCAGCCCGTCAGTCTACCACGGGGCGCGGACTCGGGAAATGGCGCGGAGCCCGGGTGTTCGCTTGCGCTTTTGATGCGAGGCCGCATCGAGTAGGATGTGTCGCGCGCCGCTCCCCGACGGGTGTCGCCCCTCCGCGGCTCTGGGGGGAGAGATCGGCCGGAAGTCCCGGCCTGACGGACCGGGCTATTGATGTGCCGGGCCTGGCGGCCCTGATCGGCGCATCACGCCTGGCCGGCGAAGGGAGGCCCGCTAGGGCCGGTACAACAGTAGCCCGGGCCGTGAGGCCCGGGGAACAGACGCACCCGACACGGAACCAGGCCCGTCAGGGCCGATACAAAACGCTCCCCCGGCGGCGGCCGGGAACGATGGGAAGACACTGTGGACTCCGACACGAAGATCAAGACACGATTCGCCCCCTCGCCGACGGGGTATCTGCACGTGGGCGGGGCGCGGACGGCGCTGTTCAACTACCTCGTAGCCCGGAAAGCCGGCGGGACGTTCCTGCTGCGGATCGAAGACACCGACCGCGCCCGACACG
>CAZEJA010000137.1:0-7742 GCA_964512215.1 uncultured Planctomycetaceae bacterium | reverse complement strand
GGGGCGACGGACGTTCACGACCTGTTCGACGCGATCATCACGCACGTGCCGCTTCCGAACCTGGACGCCGACGCGCCGCTGCAGGCGCAGATCACGACGCTGGACTACAGCGAATACGTCGGGCGGATCGGCATCGGGCGCGTCTTCGCGGGCACGCTGAAGAGCCGCAGCGACGTGATCGTCATCGACAGCGAGGGCAACCACAAGACCCAGCGGGTCGGGCAGTTGTTCCGCTTTCAGGGGCTCGGGCGGGTCGAGGTCGACCGCGTGGACGTGGGCGACCTGTGCGCGGTCGTCGGGCTCGAGGGCATCGACATCGGCGATACGCTGGCCTGTCCGGACAGCCCCGTCGCCCTGCCGTCGGTCGCCATCGACGAGCCCACGCTCCGCATGACGTTCCGCATCAACGACTCGCCCTTCGCGGGGCGCGAGGGCAAGTACGTCACCAGCCGCCAGCTCCGCGACCGCCTCGAGAAGGAGCTGCAGTCCAACGTCGCCCTCCACGTCGAGGACCACGGCGACGAGTTCGGCGTGGCCGGGCGCGGACTGCTGCACCTGGGCATCCTGCTGGAGAACATGCGCCGCGAGGGCTTCGAGCTGTCCGTCGGCAAGCCGCAGGTGCTCTTCCACCGCGACGAGGACGGCAATCGCCTCGAGCCCATCGAGCGCCTCGTCATCGACGTGCCCACCACCGCGGTCGGGCCTGTCATGCAGCTTCTCGGCGACCGCCGCGCGGAGATGGTCCACATGGACACCGCCGCCGCACGGGCGCAACTGGAATTCACGATCCCCGCGCGCGGGCTGATCGGCCTGCGCAGCCGCGTGCTGACGGCCACCGCGGGCGAGGCGATCATGCACCATCGGTTCGAGTCCTACGGGCCCTTCCGCGGCGAGATCGGCAAGCGGGTCAACGGCGTGATGATGGCGACCGAGCCCGGGCAGGTGACGGCCTACGCGCTGGAACAGCTCGCCAACCGCGGCGTGATGTTCGTCCAGCCGGGCGACGAGGTGTACGAGGGGCAGGTCGTCGGCGAACACTGCAAGGACGACGACATCCTCGCGAACGTCGTGCGGCGCAAGAATCTGACGAACGTCCGGTCGTCGACGAAGGAAGCGACCGTCACACTGAAGGCCCCGCGTCCGATCACGCTGGAGAGCGCCCTGGAGTACATCGAACTCGACGAACTCGTCGAGGTGACGCCGAGCAGCATCCGCCTGCGGAAGGTGTACTTGAAGGAGACGGACCGCAAGCGCGCCAGCCGCCGCGCCGCCGCCCGGGCGTGACGGCCAGGGGGCTGCAAGGGGGTTGCTCCTGCCCGGGGGTCTGGTAGACTTGTGTCTCCGAACGGACGACATCCCTTCCGCATGAGTCAAGGAGATACTCACATGAAACACCTGCTCTTGCTCAGCGCTGTCAGTATCCTGGTTGCGGCCGCGCCTGTTGTGGCAGGCGAAGGCGACTGGAATCGATTCCGCGGGCCGCAGGGCGACGGGATCTGTAACGAGACCGGCTTGCTCGCGAAGTGGCCCGCGGGCGGTCCGAAGCTGCTGTGGAAGCTGGAAGGCCTGGGTATGGGATACTCCAGCGTGACGATCGTGGACGGCAAGCTGTTCACGATGGGCGACCGCGCGACCGGGGGCGGGAAGTCGCAGTTCGTGATCGCCTACGATCTCGCGACGCGCAAGCAGCTCTGGGCGACGCGCATCGGCGGTCCGCACAGGGACGGTTCGCGCTGCACGCCGACGATCGACGGCGACCGGGCGTACGCGATCGGCACCGACGGCGTGCTGATGTGCTGCAGCGTCGCGGACGGCAAGACGCTCTGGAGCAAGAGCCTCTCCAAGGACTTCGGCGGGAAGATGATGTCCGGATGGCGGTGGAGCGAGTCGCCGCTGGTCGACGGCGAGAAGGTCGTCTGCACACCCGGCGGGCTCACGGCGGGGATGGTGGCGCTGAACAAGATGACCGGGGCGGTGATCTGGAAGTGCCGCGTACCGGATCTCGGCTCGAAGGGAAGACGCGGCGCGGGCTACTCGTCGATCGTCATCTCCAACGGCGCCGGCGTGAAGCAGTACGTCCAGCTCTTCGGCAAGGGCGTGTTCGGGGTGGAAGCCGAGACGGGCACGTTCCTGTGGGGCTACAACCGCGTCGCCAACGGCACGGCCAACATCAGCAACCCGGTCATCAGCGGCGACTACGTCTTCGCCAGCACGCAGTACAACACGGGCAGCGCGCTGCTGAAGCTCTCCCGCGCCGGCAAGGGCGTCAAGGCCGAGGAGGTCTGGTGGCTGGACAAGGATCAGTTCCAGAACCACCACGGCGGGGTGCTGCTGATCGACGGGCACCTGTACGGCGGGACGAACAAGAACGGCGGCCCGCCGACGTGCATCGAGATGACCACGGGCAAGATCGTCTGGCAGGAGAAAGCCCCCGCGAAGGGATCGGCCGCCTACCTGCATGCCGACGGGCGGTTCATCGTCCGCTACGACAGCGGCCCGGTGATGCTGGTGGAGGCCTCCCCGCAGGGGCACAAGATCGTCAGCACCTTCACCCCGCCCAAGGGCAAGGGCCCCGCCTGGCCGCACCCGGTCATCCACAAAGGCAAGCTCTACCTGCGGCACGGCGACATCCTGCTGTGCTACAACATCAAGGGCTGAGGGCGCCTCGCGCGGATTCCCACGAGATCTCGGGGAATTGCGCCCTGTCCACGTGCGTATAGCGATCGGCGGACCACGACGCCGGCGCCCTTGGGGGCCCCGGTCGCGGGCCGGACGACCGAGGGGGAGGAAACGATGACCATCGTTTCGGACACGCACAGGTTCGTGCACATCAAGATCAACAAGACCGCCGGCAGCAGCGTCCACGCGGCGATGGCGCCCTACGGCGACCGGGCGGGGCTGCCCATGCACCTGCCTGTATGCAGCCGCCGGATCTGGAAGCCCCGCCAGCGGGCGCTGGCGTCCAGGGTCGAAGGCAAGGTCTTGCGGGATTACTTCGTGTTCACGTTCGTGCGCAACCCGTGGGACCGCGTGGTGTCCCACTTCTACCAGCGTCACCCGCGATGGGCCGGCCTGCCCCCGGAGGCGGCGGTCCCCGCGTTCGCGCGGTGGGTGGCTGGAACGTACGGCCGCCTGCTGGCGGCGAGGCCGCAAGCCCGGGGCGTGCCCCGCTATCCGCTCCTGTTCAGTCCGCAGGTCGCCTGGATCACCGACGCGAAGGGCGAGACGGTCGTCGACTGGATCGGGCGATTCGAGCGCCTGGCCGGCGACTTCGCTTCATTGTGCGGCCGCCTGGGCCTGCCGCCGCGACCGCTTCCCCATGAGAAGCGAACCGCCCGTCGCCTGCCGTACCCGCGGTACTACGACACGACCACGC
Organism: uncultured Planctomycetaceae bacterium; assembly: GCA_964512215.1. Taxonomy (GTDB): domain Bacteria; phylum Planctomycetota; class Phycisphaerae; order SM23-33; family SM23-33; genus CAZEJA01. The sequence continues at coordinate 4,366 of CAZEJA010000137.1, read as the reverse complement.
GGCGGGTCGTGACGTCCTTCTTCCGGGAGGACATCGAGCGGTTCGACTATCGCTTCGACCCCTGATCGCTCCACGGGGGCGCCCACGTTGCCGCAGTCATTTTGATTGACCGCAATCCGGGCGGTCGGTATCGTGCCGGGACCGTGTCGCCGCACATGGCGGCCGAGCCGTACGTCCGTCTCCCGGTACCGAAAGCGACGAGAACCATGAGAGCCATTCACATCGCCGAGCCCCGCAAGATCGCCTTCCTGGACGCCCCCGACCCCGAATTGCGGGATGGGGACGTGCTGGTCCGGTGCAGCCACGTCGCCCTGTGCGGCAGCAACATGGGGCAGTACACCGGCGTGGGCGTCTGGGGGGAGTTGGCCTTCCCGAACCCCACCGGATGGGCCGGGCACGAGAACATCGGCACGATCGTCGAATCCCGCTGCGAAGGCTGGTCGGAAGGCGAACTCGTCCTCGCCCAGCCGGAAGGGTACTTCGGCTTCGCGGAGTTGATCGTCGCCCGCCCGCCGGGCATCGCCCGCCTGCCGCAGGACGCCCCGGACGTTGCGGCCCTGATCGTCGCCCAGCCGCTGGCGACGGTTCTGCGGGCGCTGGACCAGACCGGACCGGTCATCAGCCGCCGCTGCGCGGTGATCGGGCAGGGCCCGATGGGCCTGATCTGGACGCGACTGCTGGGGCTGATGGGCGCCAAGCAGGTCATCGCGACCGACCTGCTCGACTGGCGCCTCACGTGGGCCGAACGCTACGGCGCCGACGCGATCATCGACGCGTCGAAGTCGTCGCCCGAGGAAATCACATCCGCCGTGCGGGACCTGACCGACGGCGAGATGATCGACTTCTGCGTCAGCGCCGCCAGCGAGGCCGAGGCGCTCTCGACGTCGGCGGGGCTCGTGCGTCGCGGCGGGCGCCTGTTCGTCTTCGGCATGCCCGACTACAACGACCAGGCCTTCCCGTGGCACGCGTCGTTCCGCAACGAGACACAGATCATCTGCTGCGTCGGTCCGGAATGCTCCGCGTATTTCCAGACGGCCGCCGATATGGTCGTCGACGGGCGGGCGTCCGACCTCGGCGCGATGGTCACGCCGCGCATGCCGTGGGACCAGGCGGAAGAGGCGTTCGAGATGTACGCCAACTGCGCGACCGACTCGCTCAAGCTCACGTTGGAGCTGTGAGGCGGATGCCCCGCGGAAGCGACACCGGCATGATCGAGACCACCACATCCGACGGCGTGTGCGTGCTGCACCTGAGCGCCCCGCCTCTGAACGCCTTCACGTTCGAGATGCTGGACGAGCTGCGCTCGCTCATCGAGCAGGCCAACGCCGACGACGCGGCCCGCGGAATCGTGATTGTCGGCGACACGAAGCACTTCAGCGCCGGGGGCGACATCCGCATGTTCCAGGAGGTCGCCTGCGCGGACGACGCGATTCGCATTTCACGCGTGTTCCAGGAAACGTGCCAGGCGGTCGAAGACTCCACCAAGCCCGTCGCGGCCGCTGTGGCGGGGAAGGTCCTGGGCGGGGCGCTGGAACTCGCGATGGCCTGCCACGTCCGCGTGTGCACCGACCGGACGACGTTCCGCATGCCGGAAGTGCACCTGGGCATCAACCCGGGTGCGGGGGGAACCGGGCGGCTGCCGCGACTCGTGGGGACCGGGAAAGCCTTGAAGATGCTGCTGACCGCCGAGGTGGTCAACGCCTTTGTGGCGCAGGAATTAGGGTTAGTCGACGCGGTCTGTGAAGGTGAGAAACTCGTCGAGACGGCGCGGGAACTCGTGCTTTCTTGCGACGGGGTGCGAACGTCGGGGCGAACCGACAGGATTGCGGATGCCGCGGCGAACGAAGCAGCGTTCGAGAAGGCGGAGAAGCTGCTGGCCGCGGGGCGGGCGGAGGTCATCGCGCCGCGCGAGATCGTCGCATGCGTCCGCGCGGGACTGACCGAGTCGTTCGAGGCGGGGATGGTCGCCGAGCAGCAGGGATTCGCGAAGTGCATGGAGACGCCGGCGACGCGGAATCGCATCTACCTGTTCTTCGCGACGCGCAAGACGAGCAAAGCGCCGGACCTCGAAGGGGTCGAGCCCCTGGACGTATCGACGACGGGCGTCGTGGGTATGGGGTCGATGGGCACGGGCATCGCCCACGCCCTGATCATCGCGGGCCTGCCCGTGATCGTCCGTGATGAGGACGAGGCCGCCCTCCAGCGGGGGGCCGCGCGAATCCGCACGTCCGTCGAGAAGCGCGTCGCATCGGGCAAACTCGCGCAGGACCGGGCGGAGAAGATGCTCGCCCTGCTCACCACGACGACCGCGTGGGAGGACCTCGCCGGCGCGGACATCGCGATCGAAGCGGTGTTCGAGGACGTCGAACTCAAACGCGCCGTGCTGAGCCAACTCGAAGCGGTCTGCTCCGGCGAGACGATCCTCGCGACGAACACGTCGACGATTTCCCTGGACGACCTGGCCGCGGGCATGACCCGCCCGGAGCGCCTGGTGGGGATGCACTTCTTCAACCCCGCCCACCGCATGCCGCTGGTGGAGATCATCCGCCGCGACGCGACGGCGGTCGGCGCGATCGCCACCGCTTTGGCACTGGCCAAGCGGATGCGCAAGACGCCCGTCCTGCTGCGGAACCGCGAGGGCTTCCTCGTCAACCGCGTGTTCATCCCGTACCTGAAGGAGGCGTTCTGGTGCGTCCAGGACGGGGCGGACCCCCGCGCGGTCGACGCCGCGATGGTCGATTTCGGTTTCGCGATGGGCCCGCTGACGCTGATCGACATGGCCGGGGTGGACATCCTCGCGCTGACCGACGCCGTGATGCGCCGGGCGTTCCCGTCGCACGGTCCGCTCTCGCGGATCGTCGAGCGCCTCGTCGAGGCGGGCTGCCTCGGGCAGAAGACCGGCTCGGGAGTGTACCGGTACGAGAAAGGCGACTATACTCCCCGCGACAGCGACGTCGCGCAGCGGATCATCGCCGACGTGCGGCAGGAGGCCGGCGCCGCACCCCGCGAGGTCGGTACCGACGAGATCACCGAGCGCCTCGTGCTGCGGATGGTCAACGAGGCGCTGTTCGTGCTCCAGGAGCGGATCGCCCAGCGCGAGTCGGACGTGGACGTTTCGACGGTGCTTGGAATGGGATTTCCGGACTTCCGAGGCGGTATACTGAGGTATGCGCGAGACATCGGAATCGACACGGTCGCCGAGCGGCTGACCGCGCTGGCCGAGCAGTTCGGCGAGCGCTTCGCTCCCTGCGACCTTCTGCAAGAGATGAAAGGAAGTTGACTATGGCGGATGCCGTCAAACCGAGAGGCTTCGAGGCCACCGGGCAGATGAAGAAGCTGATGGGGGCCTACTTCATGGACCTGATGGGGGACAGCGCCTCGGACAAGAAGGTCGCCTGGTGCACCAGCGTCGGCCCAGCCGAACTGCTCCACGCGATGGGCTTCAACGTGTACTACCCCGAGAATCACGGCGCGATGCTGGGCGCCAGCCGGATGGCGACCGACCTGATCCCGGTCGCCAACGCGCACGGATTCTCTCCCGAGATCTGCTCGTACCTGACGAGCGACATCGGGTCGTACCTCAAGGGCGAGAGCCCGTTCCAGAAGTTCAAGCTCCCGGGCCCGCCGAAGGCCGACGTGCTGGTCTACAACACCAACCAGTGTCGGGACGTGAAGGACTGGTTCCAGTTCTACGCCCGCGAGTGGGACGTGCCCTGCATCGGCGTGCATACGCCGCGGTCGATCGGCGAGGTCTCCGAGCCCATCGTTCAGGACGTCGCCAAGCAGATCGAAACGCTGGTCGAGCCGCTCGAGCAGGTCGCCGGGCAGAGCTTCGACATCGACAAGCTGCGCGAAGTCGTGGCGCAGTCGCGCGAGTGCACCGATCTGTGGAAGGCCGTTCTGGAGACGGCGGCCACCGTGCCCTCGCCGCTGACGTTCTTCGACGCGACGGTCCAGATGGGCCCCGCCGTCGTGCTGCGCGGCACGCAGGGCGCGGTCGACTACTACAAGCTCCTGCTGGCTGAGCTTCAGCAGCTCGTCGCCGACGGCGCAGCCGCCGTCGAGGGCGAATCGCACCGCATCTACTGGGAAGGTATGCCCATCTGGGGCAAGCTGCGGGACCTCGCGACGCTGTTCGCGGAGCTTCGCACCTGCGTGGTCGCCTCGACGTACTGCAACAGTTGGATCTACGAGGACCTCGACCCGGCCGACCCGTTCGTCGGAATGGCCCGCGCGTACTCGGAGCTGTTCATCTGCCGCAGCGACGACCGCAAGGAAGCCTACCTCGAGTCGATGGTCGAGAAGTACAAGGTCGACGGCATCCTCTACCACGACGCCAAGACCTGCCCGAACAACTCGAACAGCC
>CAZEJA010000136.1:0-7753 GCA_964512215.1 uncultured Planctomycetaceae bacterium | reverse complement strand
TCCGAATCAATCAGGGACGGTTTCTCCACCCCGAACAGCAGGAGGTTGGCCGCGAGTTGAACGATGACGAGCGCGATCGTCACACGACGTCCGATCATCCGCAGAAGGCACGCCAGCAGCGTCGCCGCACCGATCCCCCAGAAGACGATCAGGTGAACCAGGTCGCCCCCCCGCACGTCGCGGATCGCCTGCAGCTTCGCAGCGGCCAAATCGGCCGGAATACCCGCGTCCTTGGCATTCGGCAGGAGGCCGTCGCGAACGGCGTATAGCCCGATCGCACAGGCGGCGCCCAGGAGCAGCAAGGCGCCGGCGTAACCGTATGCGAAGCCCTTGCCCGAGCGTGCGGGCCTCGACGTCTGCGGTCGCAGGAGCGCGTCCAGGCCCCGTCCGGCCAGCAGGACCACACCCAGCACGAGGAAGACCGCGTACCGCGACCGGTAGCGGAACAGATTCGCCGGCGGCCCCCACGCCAGAAGCCTGGAGACGGCTTGGTTGTCCTCCAACGTCAGAAGGACCCCGACCAGCGCCAGCACCAGGAACCCGACGGCCCAACTTCGGCGCCCTCGCCGGAAGGCCAGCGGAACCAGCAACAGGGGAAGCACGCCTACATAGAGAATCGCCCGCTGGTCCAGATCGTCCAGCGCCGTCGCGCCGTCGACGCGCCCCCAGTACCCCGGGGACAGCAGATCGAAGTAGGAACTGCAGTGCAGGCCGGAGCCGAGAATGTCCGGGCAGGGCACGCCTCCGCTACGTTCGGAGAATCGGGTCAACTCTTGCATAGGAACGAGTTGGATGCCGGCCAGACCCACGCCGATGACGACCATCGCGGCCACGACCGCAAGGGCGGCGCCCTTGTCGCGAAGGGACGGAAGATTCCGCCCCGCCACGTGGAACACCACCAGCCCTCCCAGCGCCAGGTGCGTCATCCAGGAGAACTGCGGGTGCCCCGCCAGCCACTGCACCCCCAACGCAAGCCCCCCCAGCAGCGCCCACACGACACCTCGCCGCTTGACCCAGTGGTTCAGCAGCGCCAGAGGCACGGGAAGCCACGTCAGGGCCGCGAAATGATTGAGGATGCCATGATGCCGATGAATCAACGAACTGAGCGCATAGGCGCCCGCCGCCAGCAGCGCTGCCGGCGGGCTCATGTCGGCCGTGCGGGCAAACCAGTACAGGAACAGCCCGGCCAGGAACGTGTGCAGGAGGATGTAGAGGTTCATCCCCACGTGCATCGGGCGGATGTAGAAGGGGAGGTTCCCGGGGTAGAACAGCCCGCCCTGCCCTTCGGCGTAGAGGGGGAAGCCCCCCCAAAGCTGCGACGTCCACAGCGGGAGGCGTCCGTCCCGGACCGCGGAGGTGAAGTGGTGCTGTATCGGGTAATTCTGACGGGCCACGTCCATCGTGTAGAACGTCTGGCGCATCCCCAGCGTACCCCGAAGCAGGATGAGCACCACGATCAACAGCACCGCCGCGGCGATCAGGTCGCCCGTCAGCCGTTTGCGTTCAGTAATGGTTGTGTCCGGCTGGTCCATGATGCGTGCAGTCAGCAAAGGGCGTCTCGCCACGGACAGTCGTAGGGGATTCCGCCCGGGCAGTCAAGCCCCGACCCCGGGCGGGAACTTTCCCCGGCTGGGGGCTTTCCGGATGCGGTGGACTTGCCTATCCTTGAAGGAGAGCATGCCCCGCAATAGCGCGCTTGCACGGTGGAGAACCGATCGCCATGGACGCCGATACGCCGAAGATCATCCCACTCGCCGAAGGCTTCTACGTCCGCCAGGAGATCGACAACCTGACGTGGATCGACCTGGGAGACTGCGTGCTGGTCGTCGACGCGCTGGAAAAGCCTGCCGCGAAGGCGGAGGTCTTCGAGGCCATCGAGTCGACGACGGGCGGCAAGGCCGTGCGGTACCTCGTCAACACGCACTCGCACTACGATCACGTCGCCCTCAACAAGGCGTTCCGCAAACACTGGGGCACGGAGATCGTCGACTACCACTGCTGCAGCGGCGACCCCGCGGGGCGGTGGTTTGAGGGCCCGAAGCGCCGCGTGCAGATGCTGCACTTGCCCGGCTGTCACACCGAGGAAGACTGCATCGTCTGGGCGCCGGACGACAAGGTGCTGATGGTGGGCGACATCTTCGGCTGGGGGCTGATCCCGCTGACGACGAACCTGCGCCCCGAGGCGGCCCGCCTGCTGCTGGACACGCACGCGAAGCTGATCGACCTCGGCGCGGAGACCGTCGTGCCCGGGCACGGGCCGCTTTGCACGACCGAGACACTCCAGCGGTGGGTGGAGTACTTCACTTGGCTGTCTCGCGAGTCGGTCCGCCTGATCGCGGCCGGCAGGTCGGACCCCGAGATCGCCGAACACCTCGCCCCGCCCGAGGACATGACGTCCTGGTGGCGCTTCCTCGCCTGGAAGCACGAAGACAGCGTCATGAAGGTCATCAAGGCCGCCCGACGCGGGTGGCTGGACGACGTCTAGGCGTGTGACCATGGTACGACAACTCCTCTTCGGCGGGATCGGATTCGTCCTGGCGGCGTCCGCCTTCGGGGCGGCCCGACCGACCGGCGACCTGCCCAGCACCGGACGCGCCGACGAAAAGCTGCTCGCCCTCGACGAACTGATGACATCCTTCATGGCGGAGGAGAAGATTCCCGGCGGCGCGCTGGCGGTCACGAGGGGCGGCAAGCTCCTCTACGCACGCGGCTTCGGCTGGGCGGATCGTGAAGCCGGGACGCCCGTTCAGCCGGATTCGCTCTTTCGAATTGCCAGCATCTCCAAGCCCATCACGGCCGTCGCGGTCCTGCAACTCGTCGACGCGGGGAAAATCAAGCTGGACCAGCCCGCCTTCGCGCTGCTGAAGCTTCGCCCGCATCTGCCGGACGGCGCCAAGGTCGACCCGCGCCTGAAGACCGTCACCATCCGCCACCTGCTGCAGCACACCGGGGGATGGGATCGGGACAAGTCCGGCGATCCGATGTTCCGCCCCGTTCGGACCGCCGAGGCCCTGAACGTCGCCCCGCCCGCGACGGCCGAGCACGTCATCCGCTACATGATGGGCCGCCCGCTGGACTTCGACCCGGGCGAGCGGATGCTGTACTCGAACTTCGGCTACTGCGTGCTGGGGCGGGTCATCGAGGCCGTCTCGCACGCGACCTATGAGCGACACGTCCGGGAGGAAGTCCTCGCCCCGCTGGGCATCCGCTCCATGCGGATCGGCCGATCGCTGGCGGAGAACCGCGCCCCCGGCGAGGTGAAGTACTACACGCCCACCGGCGCGACGGCGCCGTGCATCTTTCCGGACAGGCGCGGCGAGAAGCTGCCCGTACAGTACGGCAGATTCCATTTGGAGGCGGCGGACGCCCACGGCGCGTGGCTGGCGTCGGCGGTCGACCTGGTCCGTTTCGCGGCGGCTTTCGACAAGCCCGACGCCTGCCCCGTCCTGTCGGCCGGGGCAATCCGAACCATGTTTGCCCGCCCCGCCGGGGCGCTCGGGCGCGACAAGGACGGCAAGCCCAAGCTCATGTTCTATGCCTGCGGCTGGCTGGTCCGCCCGCTCGGGCGCAAGGGCCTCAACACGTGGCACGCCGGAGGCATTCCCGGCACGGCCACGCTGCTGGTGCGGCGGCACGACGGCTTCGCCTGGGCCGTCCTGTTCAACACCCGCGGGAAGAACACCATCGGGAAGATCGACCCCCTGGTCCATCGCGCGGTCAACGCGGTGAAGGTCTGGCCCGACAGGGACCTGTTCAAGGAGTTCGGACAGGGACCAAGGGCGCGAAACCGCAAGCGGATGTGCGCTCAGTGTGGAGCGCTCGCTGCCGCTCGGTACTTCCGCGGGGTGACGCCCGTGTGCTTGCGGAAGAGCGTCGCGAAGTACTGACTGGACGAGAACCCGCACGTGTCGGCGTGGTAGGTGGTTCCGTGCTCTTTGTAGATGGGCAGCAGCGACGCCACGGGCGAATCCTCGAATGTTCAATATCCGTCACTGAAGGAAATTGGACGACAGCGACACTCGGACCGGTACAATACGCGTAATGTCTGGTCGGGCTGTTTTCAAGAACGACCCTGTTAGAAATCCATCGCTGCCCCCGCAACAAAAGGAGCATTCGGTCATGGGGACCATTGCACTGGGCATCAATCTGGAGTTCGTGCGGCACGGTCGCCTGAGCGGCCACCAGCATCGAGCATCTGAAGAGCCTGCTCTGAGCAGCGGCGGACGGAGGCAACCGAGATGAGCCCGAACCGAACCGGATTCGTGCTGGCGTGTATAGCGCTTGCGCTCGCGTGGACGCAGGCGTCGGCCGCCGCGCGCAAGGCGCCGCCCCCGAAGAAAAGCCCCACCGACACCTGGGCGTGGGACGAGCAGCCGGGCACGTCGGTGGCGCTGAAGCGCGGCAAGCAGGTCGTCTGGCGGTTCAGCTACGCCGCCGACCAGAACAAGGCCTATTTCCACCCCGTCGCCCTGCCCGGCGGGCCGGTGCTGACGTGGGACAAGCCCCCGGACCACGTGTGGCATCACGCGCTGTGGTTCTCCTGGAAGTTCCTCAACGGCGTGAACTACTGGGAGATCAACCGCAAGACCGGCAAGCCGGCCGGGCGATCGGAATGGGCCAACGTCAAGGTCACGACCCGCCCGGACCAGACCGCACGGATCACGATGGACATGACCTGGCGCGACCCCGATGACAAGGCCGTCTTGACCGGGACGCGCAGGGTCGACGTCTCCGCCCCGGACAAGACGGGGCAGTACCACTTCGACTGGACGTGCACGTTCACCGCGGGCAAGACGGACGTGGTGCTGGACCGCACCCCCCTGCCGGGCGAGCCGGGCGGCAAGGGCTATGGCGGGTACGCGGGGCTGTCCCTGCGACTCGCCAAGGAACTGGTCGACCGCAAGGCGACCACGACGACCGGGCCTGTCAAGTTCGAGCAGGACCGCTACCGCGGGAAGGCGCCGGCGATGGACTACAACGGGACGATCGGCGGCAAGGCGGTCGGCATCGCTGTCTGCGACCACGCCGGGAACCTCAACCACCCCACGCCGTGGTACGCGATCGCCTCAAAGAAGATGAGCTACTACAGCCCGGCCGTCATCTGCTACAAGCCCCACACGATCCCCGCGGGCAAGACGCTGACGCTCCGCTACCGCGTCATCGTCCACCCCGACCGCTGGGACGCGAAGAAGCTCAACACCGAATGCGAACGCTTCGCCACCGAATCCGCCGCAAGCGGAACCAAGAGGAGCACACCATGAGCAGCACGCAAGCGAGTCGTCGTCAATTCCTCAAGAACACGTCGCTGACCGCCGGCGCGATGGCGCTGCCGACGATCGTGCCGTCGAGCGTGTTCGGCAAGAAAGCCAGGAAGGGCAAGGAAGGGAATACCCCGCCCAGCGAACGGGCCAACATCGGCATCATCGCGTGTGGCAACCGGGCCCGCTATGCGGAGATGTACAAACGCTACGCCAAGTCCCAGGTCACGGCGGTCTGCGATCCCCGGACCGACCGCCGCATGGACTTCAAGAAGCGCTTCGGCAACTGTGCGGACCACAGTGATTTCCGCGAATTGCTGGCCCGCAAGGACGTGGATGGGGTCCACATCACGACGGCCGATCACTGGCATGTGCCGATTGCGATATACGCAGCCAGGGCGGGCAAGGACATGTACACCGAAAAGCCCCTGGGGATCTCCATCGAACATGACCTGGCGTCCCGCGAGATCGTGGACAAGCATAAACGCGTGTTCCAGTATGGCGCACAACAGCGTTCCCTGACCCACGTGCGGCTGGGAATCGAGCTGGTCCTCAACGGGCATATCGGGGAACTGAAGCAGTGCTATGTCTGGGCCCCCCAAGGCAAGTCCGGCGGCTCGCCCACTCCGGTGCTGCAGGTCCCCGAAGGGTATGATTACGACATGTGGCAGGGCCCGGCGCCACAGCGGCCATTCTGTCACGACCGCTGCCTGGTGGGGGGGGCGAGCAACGCCATCTTCCACGTGTATGACTACGCCATCGGCTTCATCGCCGGGTGGGGTGCGCATCCCATGGACATGCTGCAGTGGTACCTGGACAACGCCTCCATGCCGGAGATTCCCGTGAAGTACGAAGGCAAGGGCGTGATTCCGACGCAGGGGCTGTTCAACACGGTAACCCACTGGGATGTCGACTGCACCTACGCCGGCGGGTTGAAGATGCGGTTCATGGACGGGCAGACGGCCAACAAGAAGAAGCCGCACCCCGGCGTCGCCGGCGGCCACGGGACCTTGTTCGTCGGGACCGACGGCTGGGTCGTGGTGTCCCGAGGCGGGTGGAAGACTTCGTCCGAGCAGCTCCGCAAGAAGGCCAAGGACACAGGTCCCAGGAAACTCGAGGTCAGCAGGGACCAGATTCAGAACTTCGTGGACTGCATCCTGTCGCGTGAAGACCCGGTGGACGACCTCCACTCCGCCGTTCGCTCCGACGTGGCGACGCATCTGTCGGAGATCTCCGTCCGCACCGGGCGCGCGATCACCTGGGACCCGAAGACGGAGAAGATCGTCGGCGACACAGACGCAGCCAAACTGGCAAGCCGTGAACTGCGGAAGCCCTGGACGCTGTAGGCCTGACATCCGGTTGACGCCCTGCGATGAGAAGGAGAATCCGATGTGTGACTCGAGTGCGATGAGTTCGGACTTCGGTTGTGCTCTCTGCATCCGGCGAAGGGACTTCGTCAGGGGTTGCGGGCTGGCTCTGGGGGCGGGAGCTCTTGCGTCGGTGGCGAGGGCGGATGAGGACAAGGGCCCGGCCGTTCGCGTGGGCCTGGTGTTCCTCTCGAACAGCGAGGGACGGGAGATGTGGCCGTACCCGCACTTCGACTGCGAGGCACGTCACCGCGAGCTGCTCCCCCTGCTGCGAAAGGGCTGCCCGGGCGTCGAGTTCGTGCCTATCGTCGTCAAGCAGGCCGGCGACGCGAAGAAGGCACTCGCCCTCAAGGACACGGTGCAGGGGTACCTGGTGTACTGCACGACGTTGGACCACAGGTTGCGCGGCGCTCTTACGCAGGTCGCTGCGCTCGGCAAGCCGACCGTGATCGCTGACGAGGTCCTGGGCGGCTCGGCCAACTTCCTGATCGGGTACAGCGCCGCGAACCGGAAGAAGCTGCCCGTCGTCGGCGTCTCCAGCAGGCGCGATACCGATCTGGCAACCGTCGCCCGAGTGTTCGCGGAACTCCGCAAGCCGGGCATGACGCCCGCCAGGTTCGTGGAGCGCTGCCGGAAGGTCTGCCGCGGCCTGTTCCAACCGCCCGGCAAGATGACCTGCGAGGACGACAAGGTCACACTGACCGACATCGGGGGGTGCGTCAAACGGTTCCGCGCATCGCGATTCCTTATTGTCGGTCGCGGCAAGCCCGGCAAGACCCAGGATTGCCTCGGCGCCAAGGGCGTGAGCATCGGGTTCCCGGAACTGAAAGCCCTTTACGACAACGTCGATCCGGACGCAGCCGCGAAGTGGGCGGACCGGTGGTCAAAGCAGGCCGACAAGGTCGTCGAGCCCAAGCCCGACGTCATCCGCGGGGCGGCTGCGATGTACCTGGCGACGCTCGAACTGCTGAAGAAGCACAAGACCGACACCGTTACGATGAACTGCCTGGGGGGGTTCCGGACCGGGCAATTGCCGGCCTACCCGTGCCTGGGGTTCATGCAGATCCTCGACGACGGCGGCCAGGGCGTCTGCGAGGCGATGCCCGACGACTCGCTGAGCATGCTGAT
>CAZEJA010000135.1:0-7840 GCA_964512215.1 uncultured Planctomycetaceae bacterium | reverse complement strand
GAGCTCGAGCCCCGGACAGCCCGTCTCTTCCGCACAGGCCAGGCAGAAGCGGCAGACCTCCTGGTTGACGTTCATGTGCTGCCACGTCGGCAGGTAGCCCAGGTTGCGCGTGACCTCGCGCTCCTCGCGGCGCTTGCGGCGCATCCGCGTGATGCCGCACTCCTTGTCCGCGATGATCACCTTCACCCCGTCGGCCAGGAACGTCTCCTCCAGCAGATGCTGGTACGGTTCGCGGAGCTCCGGGTTCGCCCGGACGACCTTCAGACTGCTGTCGGCGCCCATGCCCCGGACGATCTCCTCGATGTCCTGCACCTGCGTTTCGCGCCCCAGCAGGTCGTAGTCCACCCCGGGCGTGGGCTGGTGGCCGGTCATGGCCGTCGTGCTGTTGTCGAGGATGATGAAGGTGATGTCCTGCCCGAGCTTGACGGCCTGGCTGATCGCGATCTGCCCGGAGTGGAAGAACGTGGAGTCGCCCATGAAGGTGACTTCCTTGTTCCGGGTGAATCGGTCCGTGCCGCTTCCCGTGCCGCCGCCGAGCCCCATGCCCGAGTAGTCGTGCATGAGTTGTGAGTTCGGGGGGAACATGAGCATGGTGTAGCAGCCGGTGTCGCCGTGGAACATCAGGTCGACGACCCCGCGGCGGTGATGCTTCTTCATGTACTTCGGGTTCATGAAGTGTTTCTTGATGTCGAGGCAGACGGCCGCCGAGTCGCGGTGGGGACAGCCCGGGCAGAACGACGCCAGGCGCGTCGGCAGGGAGCCCACCTCGGTCCGGGCGGTCTGCTGCATCGTCTCGACTTCCCGGGCGAACGTCTCCGCGCCGGGCACGGCCGCGGGCCCGGCCGCCCCGCGCAGCTTGTCCAGCAGGGGGGCCAGCCGGTCGATCAGGATCGACGGGTGCAGCCCGCGCGTGTCGGGAATCCCCGGAAGGCCGAACGGGAACCGCTTGCCCCACAACGCCAACTCGCCCGAGGCCAGCCCCTCCTGGCGGTCGCGGACGAGGACCTCGCTGATCTGCTCCTCCAGGAAACCGCGACGCTCCTCGACGACGACGATCTGCTCGCACTGCTCGGCCACCTCGCGGACCATGCTCGGATCGACCGGGTAGCTCATGCCGAACTTCAGGATCGGGAACTCGCCCAGCAGGCCCATTTCGGCCAGCACCTGCTCGAGGTAGCTGTGCGCCAGCCCGCTCGTGGCGAAGCCGACGGGTTTCTTCGACGTCGCCGGGTGCTCGATGCGGTTGAGGCCCAACTCGCGCGCGATGGCCATCGCGCGGGCGAAGCGGTCGGTCAGCGACTCTTCCTGCCACCACGTTCGCGGCGGCAGCAGGACGCGCTTGTCCAGGTTGAGGCCCGCCGTCGCCAGCGTGATCGGGTCCTTGAGGTTCAACGCGGGGTAGTGATTGGGCCCGCACTGGACCGTGCCCCCGCCGTCGGCGAGGTTGTTCGTCAGGACGAGGCCGCTGAACAGTTCCGCCCCGGCCGACAACTGGAAGGCCGGTGCGATGAAGTCCTTGACCTCCTGCCCGCTGGCGGGCTCGATCACGGGGATGAACAGGTGCTTGGAGATGTACCGGCTGTCGGCGGCGACTTGCGTGGAGTCGGACCACGGATCGTCGCCGTACACGACGATGGCGCCGCCGTGGGGGTTCGCACCGGCCAGGTTGCCCAGCGCCAGCGCGTCGGCCGCCACGTGTACGCCGACCGACTTCATGACGATCATGGCGCGACAGTCGAGGGTCTGCGACCCGTTGAGCATGGCCGCCGAGAGGGCTTCGTTGTTATTGATGACAGCGTGAATGCCCTTCTCGTTGAGAAGGTCCTTCATCGTAGAAATGGCGTCGAAGAAGCCCGCGATGGGGGAACCCGGGTACCCGCCGAGCAGGTGCACGCCTCCCTCGGTTTCCAGCGCGCCCTTCAACAGCAGTTCATTTCCGGTGAAGACCTGCGGGCCTTCCTCGGTCAGGAATCGAGGATCAACTTTCATGGTGGACGCCATTGTATGCAAGTGCTTCTGCGGACCCCAAGTGTTTTTCCGCCCAAGGGCCCGGCAGAGCCCCCGCGCGCCCTCGCAGAGGGGGGCATGGAAGTCGAAATGCTCGCCCTCCGGAGCCTAGAACTTGATTTCGGCCACGGTCACCGTCTGTTTCTGCTGGCGGAGGCGGAACGTGACCGATCGGTGCGTCTCGTTGTCTTGCCCGAAGTTCATGAAGATGTCCACGCGGAGCGTGACGGGCCCCAGGATTCTCGCGGCGTCCGAGCCGTAGTAATTCGCCTGGATCCGGTACACGCCGGGGACGGCGCGGTGCAGCACGTACTCCTCGGGACCGTATCCGTCGGTGAAATCCCGGGAGATGATCCCGCCGATCCGGGACAGCCTGTGCGTGTACGACACCTTTTCCCCGGTGGGTTCGGTGACCCACAGGTCGATGTCCGTCTCGTCGGCGTCCCACGTCAGCACGATCCGCAGATCGCACGCCAGCAGCCTGACCAGGCGCTGGTCCAGCGGAACGTCCTTCACGCCCGCCGCTTGGGCCAGCGGGAGGATCCGGTTGGCCTCCATCAGGGCGATCAACTCGATCTCCTGGAACCGGTCCCAGTGTTCGGTGACGACGCGGTTGAGCAGCGTCAACGCGCGCGCGTAGTCGGCGGCGATCTGCTTCGCCGCCCGCCTGACCGTCTCCGCGGGCAGATTCGCCTCGCGGAGGGCGCGAGCGTTCTTCCGCGCCCGCGCCGCCAGGGCCAGAGCCAGGTCGCGGAGGCTCTGGGGCTCCTCCGACCGGATCGTCCGGACATGGTCGAAGACGCCGATGGCCAGGCTCAACTCGCCAAGCTGACTGAGGCGGTGCCCCAGCACGCGCAGCAGGGCGGGGTTCTCCAACTCCATCTCCGCGATGTTGCTGAGCACCTGCACCGCCAGGGCGGGCTGGTTGCGGCGGAGGAAGAAGTCCGAGCAGTCCAGGAAGAACGACGGGCTGTTTCCGTACGCCTCGCGCTGCCGGGCGTAGGCCGCGTAGGCCTTGTCAACTCCGGCGTTCTTCATGGCTGTCAGGTAGGGCGTCTTCGGGTCCCAGGCCCGCACGGAGACTCCGGGGGGGGCCTTGCGCTGCGGCTCGGGCCTGCCCTTGGCGGTCGGCCGAGGAGGGGGGCGCCGCGCCGGGGGCGAGGGAGGCCTGCGCGTCGTGGTCCCTCCGCCGCGCCTCGTCCCTGCCCCCGCGCCGGCGCTTTCCTCGAACAGCCCGCCGCCACCGCCGCCGCCACCTCCGGAGGGTCCTTCGGAGACGTCAAGTTCCCGTCTCGGGCCGGCGAAGTTCGGCACGCGAACGACCATGTCCCGAATGTCGTACACGCGCGTGATCGTCTTCGTCTCGTCGTCTTCCCGACGGGAGATCACCACCTTGGCCGCTTCCTCGGGGGGCGTGCCCAGGCCCAGGCGGGATTGGGCCAACTGTCTCACGCGGGCTTCGAGCCGGTCGAGTTGCCCCTCCACGGCGGCGAGGGCCTCGGTAGCGTCCCTCAGGCGGAGTCGTCGCTCCGTCAGGTCCGCCTGCGCCTTGCGGCGCTGCGCCGCTCCCGCAACCTGCGCGGCGCGGACGTGGGCCTCCTTCAGCGCTTCCTGACAGTGCCTCTTGTCTGCCTCGGCTCGCTGGAGCTTCGCCGACAGCCCGTTCAGTTCGTCGAGCAGCGCCTGCTTGGCCGTGTCGAGGCCGACCGGGGCCGGTTGGGTCGCCGCTTTCGGCCGGGGCCCGGCAGGGGCGCGGAACTTCATGTCCCACCAGGCGACGCGGTGGCGCCACATCTTCAACACGGCGCCCGTCTTGTCCACCTTTCTCTGTTCCCGCTGCGCGGTGATCGTATCGATCCGCTGCATGTAGGCGGCCCGCATCTCCGGGAGCGACTTCGGCGGGGCGATGCGATGCTCGACGTACTGGGCAAGCGAGTCGAGCACGAGCAGCGACGTGCAGGGGGTGACCAGCCCGTACTCCTTGCCCAGGGAGACGATCTCGTCCTCGTTCTCCGAGGCCGCAGCGAGCAGATGCGCCAGCTTCTTCTGTGCCCAGAAACAGCGGAGCAGATCCCCCTCCGGCGCATCGGCGGCGGCGGGTCGGTACGCGTCCCGTTGCGCCGCGGCCGGCCCGGAAGGGAATCCGTAGTTGACCTCCACCACCGCCGCAATACCGTCCATGCGTCCGGCGAGGAGGAACGTCCCGGACACGGGCTGCGGGATGTCCGGGAAGGTCGCCGCTGTTCCGCGGCGGACGTCCGCCGACAGGAACGAGTAGGGCGTCTGCCCGATTGCGCCCGCGACGGCGTCGGCGTCCATCCGGTTGAGGTTGAAGTACCGCCCTCCCGTTCTCCCCGCCAGACGATGCAGGAACGGATGGTCGGTGGCTGCCTCGGACGACACGATGTAGAGGGGCGCCTGAAGCCCGACCGGCTCGCTCCGCCCGATGTTGGAGATTCCGTCGGTGAACAGCAGGTAGAAGTCGGGACGCTCCGCTGCCGCAGTCTGCGAAATCGAGCCCACCTGCGTCCCGCCGTCGTAGATCAGGTCCGTCAGGGCGAACAGGAGTTCCTCCACGTTGCCGTTACGAATCAGGAATCGTCTGGGTTTCTCGGCTGTGTTGCGGAACACGACGAGATCGACCGTCAGCGTCTGATCTCTCAGGAAGCTGCGGAGAACCTGCATCTCGCGCCGTCTCGCCTCGCCGCCCCGGCTGGCCGAGGCGTCCCAGAACACGGTCATCCGCTTTGGGCGCGGAAGCGGCTCGCGGACGACGGGCTTGGGGCGGCCCACGATGCAGAAGTACGTCTTCCCGTCCGTCGCCTTCTCCACGAGCACGTTCCGTCCGGGCACGTCGGGCAAGGTCAGCAGCAGGTCCTTGTCCGGGGCCGCGCCCGCCATCGACGCCGAGCCCACCAGGTTCCCGCCGGATCTCTTGAACGTCAGTTCCGGGAACGGGCTTTGCTGAACCTGCGGGGCCCGGCCCGCGCGAACCACCTGGATTCGCAGTGCGAACCGGTTGACCGCGTTCTTGTACTTCATCGGCAGGTGGTAGGTTGCCCCCCCCCGCGCCGGTGCGAGTTCCGCGACGTACCGGACCATGATCTTCCGGGTCCCGTGGGCCGGGATCGGGAACACCCGGGTCTTGAAGCTGTTGCCTCGGACCCACTCGACCAGCCCCGGATCGATCCTCTGGCGGGCGATCTCTTCAAACACGCTCCGCGCGCGGTCTTTCTTCACAATCACGCCGTCGATCATCTTGCCCTGGATATCCAGCGCGTATCCGCTGACGGTCGCCCCTTCCGGCAGGGGAAAGTACAGGTCGCCCGCCAACACCCGTCCGTGCGGATTCGCGAACGTCAGCGTTGTCTTCGTCTCGGCGAGGTGCCCGTAGATGCGGACCTCCGTTCGCGCCTCGGCGATGCCGAGGGACTGGACCTTGCCCTCCACGTTCACCCGCAGCGCGGGAGAGGTCTGCTGGGCGAGGGCGGGGGAGGCGAGCAGGAGCAGCAGAAGGATCGGGCAGCGCGTGTTCATGTGAATCTCCTTCGTCCCTGTGGCGTGTCGCCGGTCCGGGCCGTACGCCCCGGACTTGGCCCCGTATGCGGCGTTTATCGACTTCTATCCCTGGTGGTGGGGGCTTCGGCCCCACTGGAGTTTCTCGGAGAGCGTCTTGAAGAAGGCCCGCCCGGGGTGGGGGACGATCATCGCGCCGCGGTCGGCACGGCGGACGTTGACGGTGTCGCCGTCGCACAGGCCCGAGGGGATCTGCCCGTCGATGACGACCGTCGTGCCCGGGTTGACGCGGGTAGCGGTGATGCGGAGCGTCTGCTCCCCGCCGGCGACGATGGGGCGCATCGACAGGCTGTGCGGCGCGACGGGCGTGATGGTCACGGCGTCCAGCGTCGGTTCGAGGATCGGTCCGCCAGCGGACATGCTGTAGCCCGTCGAGCCGCTGGGCGTGGCGACGACCAGCCCGTCGCCCAGGTACTCGGCGATCTGGTGCTCGCCCTGCGAGACGTTCAGGTCGATCAGGCGGAACGGGGCGCCCGCGGAGATGGCCACGTCGTTGGCGGCCGGCGAGCAGAACTTGTGCGTTTCGCAGTTGTCGACGCACACGTCGAGCATCATCCGCTCGGTGGGGGCGATCTCGCCGCTCAGCACGGCGTCGAAATGCTTCTGCATATGCTCGACGGTGAACTCAGCAAGGAAACCGAACTTGCCCATGTTCACGCCCAGCAGGGGCACGCCCGTCTCCGCCAGCGTTCGCGCCGCGGCCAGCAGCGTACCGTCCCCGCCGAACACGACGCACAGGTCCGCGCCGGTCGCGCCATCGGGAAGCGGCTCGCTGGACGGATGGACGGCGAGCACGTTCACACGCTCCTCGAACCAGCCGCGCAGCGCATCGATCTGCTCGGGCACGCCGGGCTTGTCCATGTACCCCATGATGAGAATGCTCTTTCCGCTCATGGACGGTATCGTATCGCGCGATTGTTCCGATGGGAAGTCCGCGGATTACACGGACCTGCCTGCCGACAAGCAGGTTACACGGAGGGAGGGGTTCCTCAGGCGGGCAGGACGTCGCAGTAGTTGAAGCGGTTGTCGCGGAGGACGATCTCGCCTTTGCGGCAGGGGACGAGGGATGTGAAGTTCGGGCCGTCGTGGACGAAGGAGTGAAACTCCCCGTTCTCGCCGCACGGGTCGATGCCGTCGGGCAGGTCGGCGAGGAAATGCTCGTCGTAGTCCCGCCCCGCGAAGGCGCCGTCCAGGACCTCGGTGTCCACGCAGGTGACGATGGCCCGGAAGCCCGACTCGATGAAGCGATGCGCCAGGTCGGTCGTGTCCTGCTTCCAGATCGGGAAGATCGCCTTCATGCCGACGAGGGCGAGGTTCTCTTCGCGGTACTTCCGCAGGTCTTCGAGGAAGATGTCGCCGAACGCGACGGTCGACACGCCGCACTCGACGTGGGCGGTCAAGCGGCGGGTCATCTCCGCCTGGTACTGCTCATTTGATGCGTTCCGGGGGATGTAGGCTTTCTCGAGCGGGATCGACAGGGCGGCGGCCTGCTGCTCCAGAAGGCCCACGCGGACGCCGTGCATGCTGATCCGGTCGTAGCCTTCCGTCAGCGTCGTCAGCAGTGCGACGACGTCGACGCGACCGGTCTGCTGGAGTTCGTGCAGCGCAAGCGAACTGTCCTTGCCCCCGCTCCACGTGAAGAGGACCTTCTCCGCCACCGCGACCTACCGCAGCCCGCCGGTCTGACCGCGCGAGCCGAAGTAGACGCTCTGCCCGGTGGTGATCTCCAACTCGGGGTCGATCTTCTCGGCCAACCGTTCGGGGGAGTCGGCGAAGAGGGGGGAGATTTCGATCGCCGCCGCGATCTGCCCGTCGGCGTCGCGGGGGACCTGGATGTCGGCGGCCTCCAGCCAGGTCGCGGCCCGGCGGACCTGGTCGTGCAGGCTGGTCGCGGGGCTGTCGGCGCCTTCGGCGTTCTTGATGGGGCTGAACTCCTGCGACCGGCGCGTCTCGAGGATGGTCGCCTCCTCGGCCAGGGGCATGGCGTCGAAGACGAATCGCTCGAGCTTGACGGCGTTGGGTTCGGTGGGTTCGACGACGTTGCCCGCGTCGTCGACGTGGGCGACTTTCTTGTTCGCGCGGTGCAGCGGCAGGTCGCAGCGCCCGTCCGCGGTCAGGCGCTCGACGAAGGAGCGGCTGAGCACGTGGATGGCGATGCTGCCGGCGCTGAAGCGCAGGTGTCCGTCGTCGGTCGTCGCCATCGCGAGCTGCTCGGGCAGGTCGCTGTACTCGATGACGGTGACCTTGCCGTCGACGC
>CAZEJA010000134.1:0-7840 GCA_964512215.1 uncultured Planctomycetaceae bacterium | reverse complement strand
TTCCTGGGCGATCTGGCCCCCGGCGGACGGACCATTTCGCTGCTCAAGCCCCACTACGAACTCGCCAAGCTCCAACGCGGCAAGCCCGCCGCACCCCTGACCGACGCCCAGGTCACGGACATCTGCTGCATCGTCTGCGACCAACTCGCCGAGGCCGACTGCACGGTCCGCGCCATGATGCGCAGCGTCCTGAAGGGCAAAGGCGGCAACCCCGAATTCCTGCTACTTCTGCGTCAAGACTAGTCCACGAATTGCACGAATTTCACGAAGTGGCGAAGCAACGCGGAACGCATCCCTCGCCGTTTCTCCCCTTTGTGTAATTCGTGGAATTCGTGGACTCTGTCGTTCTAGGACGCCGGGGCCTCGCGGGTCAGGGCGAGCTCGATGAGGTAGGCGATCACGCCCAGGCCGACGACGAAGACGATCAGGAACGCGCTGAAGCTGTCCCACTGGGCGCGGACGGGCAGATCGGCGAGTTTGACGTAGTCGGCCAGGGCGGCGTCGCGGACGGCCTGGCGGATTGTGGCGATCGCGAGCAGCCCGACGAACAGCACGCCGGTCGGCAGGAGAAACAGCCCCTTCTGCTTGCCTGCCCAGACGAGCCCCGCCCCCAGGAGTCCCACACCGCCGAGAACGAGGGCGAAGATTGTCCCCGTGCCCGCAAGCATAACCCAGGCGCCGATGGCGGTAATGCCCAGGAACCCGACGCGCGATACGAGCGTGCCCGCGCGGACGCCCAGCGCGGCCGCGTCGGCGTCGTCTTTCAGGCGGATGCGGCTGAGCGCGCCGACGTAGATGCCGCCGCCGGCTGCCAACGCGGAGACCGCCAGCAGGAGGCGGAGCGCGAACGTCTTGTCGCCCATGTAGAGGACGGATCCCTGCCGCGGGCGGAGCTGTTCCCAGGCTTCGGGGCTCTGGGTGAGCGTGGCGTTGGCGATGAGGATCGTGCCCGCGACGACCGCAAGCAGGACGGCCAGGATGAGTACGCGCGGGTGGGCCGGGCGATCCAACGCCACCTGCCGCCACGCGCTGTAGAGCATGTGGAAGATCACGATCACAATGCCCAGCAGTCCCAGCCACCACCAGGCCTGCAGGATGTTGGCGACGTAGAAGAAGTTCCCGTAGAGCACCTGCGCGAACAGCAGCGGCGCCACGCCGATGGTCATCGCCAGCGACAGGCACAGCGGCAGCGAGGGCACGACCGCGCGGTGGACGGGCAGCGCATGTTCGCGCTTGCCGATCAGCCGCGTCACGAGCAAGGTCAGCGCTCCGCCGATGGCCGCCGCCAGGAATGCCCAGTGCAGCGCGAGTGTCAGGATCGTCAGCGCCTGGGCGATCCACGCCGGGATCGGCAGGCCGAGCATGTCGTATTGGGGGATCAGGGCGGTGTTCACTTCGCCACCTCCTTCCCGGTCGACTCATTCAGCGTCAGCAGGTAGCTCACGAGCGCCCCTTTCTCCACGTTCGTGCCCGGGAAGGGCGGCATGGAGGGTTTGATCTCGTCCAGGCGGTCGAGCGTCCATCGCACCGTCTCGGCCGACCAGCCCCGCACGAGCGGGCGGATCGCGTTGTAGCCGTCCACCTGGTGACACCGCTGGCAGGCGGCGCGGAAGACGGCCTGCCCGTATCCGGGCAGGTCGAGGTCGCCGATCTCCTTACCCGGGGGCAGGGCCCACGGAGCGGCGGACAGGATGCCGTTGGCCTGCGTCCACGTGATGTTCGCGCGGGTGTCCACATCGGCGGCCCCGGCAACCGTCACGCCCGTCGAGTACATGAACCCTTCGATGACGAACGGCTTGCGGGCGCCCTCGCGGACGAACTCCATCGCCCCGAACGCGACGAACGCCCCGAGCACGATCGCGATCGCCCCGGCCGACGAGGTCGACGTGTCCCTGCGCAGCAGGGCGACGACGGCGCTGAGCGTCAGCACACCCAGCCCCGCCAGCCCGAAACCGAGGAACACCACCATCACCGGCGCCCCGCCGCGGAGGAACTCCTGCGCCCGTTCGGGCAGCACCGCGTAGGTCCACAGTCCCAGCGGCACGCACAGGATGGCGGGCACGATGAACTTGTATCCCAGCGAGACGACGGCCTTCCGCACGCCGTCGGTGACGCCCTTGGCGAACGTCGCCAGCGCGATCGCCCCGGCGCCCGCGAACCCCATCGCGAGGAGAATCCGCGCCAGCGACGTGGGCAGGTAACCGGGGTTCAGCAGGGCTTTATGACAGAGCACGCCCGACGCAAACGGCTGCCACGTTCCGGGCGTGAGCATGAAACTCAGGATGCCGTTGATCACGAACAGGGTCAGGATCGAGGCAATCGCGAAGATCCAGCCGATGCGGTTGTGGGCCTTCGGGCTGATCTTGCCCCACGTGTAGAAGTACAGGAAGATGGACACGACCTCGATGAGAAACAGCACCCACTCCATCGCCCAGTCGAAGACGAACTGGTGGATGAGCACCGACACCCCCCGCGGGCTGACCAGGGCGATGGTGAACCAGATGCCCACGCCCGTGACCGTGCCCAGCACGTAGGGCACCAGCAGGATCAGCAGCGTGTACTTCTTGAGGAACGCGAGCGTCTCGGTGTCGCCGGTGCGGTTGGCGCGGCGCTCCGCGATGGCCACCCACAGCCCCGCCCCCACGGAGAAGTGCGCGATGAACACGTGCACGATCGCGACGACGGCGATCAGCATGCTCCCGCCCAGCAGCGGCACGTCCAGAATCGGGTATTCCACAGTCGGGTCTCCTCAGTTCGACAGAATGGTTGACCAATTGTAGGCAGGGAGGAGGAGGATTCTCAACGCGCCCGGAGGAACGGCGGGGGAAATGTCGAATGCGGAATGCCGAATGCTGAAGGAGTGTAGAATTCCGAACCTGCCTGCCGGCAGGCAGGTGTCGAAGGGCGCGATCATGCCTGGACGGAAGGCCTGACGTACGCCGAAGCCTTCCACATTTGACATTCGGCATTCCTTCGACATTCAACATTCGTCATTCGACATTCCGGCCGGTCGCAGGCGGCGGCCGCCTCCGCAGATTCCGCAATCCGACCAATTCCCCCCGAAACCTTTTGCCCTTCGCCCGGCCGGTGGTATAGTGACTCGACGACGGACGACGGCACTCGCCCACGCACGGACGCGATTCATGGATGGCTTCGTACACCTTCACGTTCACTCGCACTACTCGTTGCTCGACGGAGGCAGCACGGTCAAGGCCCTCGTCTCGCAGGCCAAGTCCCTGGGCATGACCAGCCTGGCGCTGACCGATCACGGGAACCTCTTCGGGGCGATCGACTTCTACCAGACGGCCGCCCGTGAGGGCGTCAAGCCGATCCTGGGCATGGAGGCGTACATCTCGCCCACCACGCGCCACGACCGGTCGATGGGCAACATCCAGACGTCCTCCTACCACATGATCCTGCTGGCCATGAACCAGACGGGCTGGCGGAACCTGATCAAGCTGTCCAGCCGGGCGTACCTCGAGGGGTTCTACTACCGCCCGCGGGTCGACCGCGAGCTGCTGAGCGAATTCAGCGACGGACTGATCTGCACGACGGCCTGTCTGGGCGGCGAGGTGCCCACGGCGCTGCTGTCGGACAAGCCCACGCACGCACGCAAGGTCGCGGGCGAGTACCTGGACATCTTCGGGCGCGACCGCTTCTTCATCGAGGTCCAGAAACAGGGCATCGCCGACCAGGACCAGGTCAATCCCCACCTGATGACGCTGGCGCAGGAACTGGGCGTCGGCGTGGTCGGGACGAACGACGTGCACTTCCTGACGCGCGAGGACAAGCCCTCGCACGAGGTGCTCACGTGCATCTCGACGGGCAAGACACTCGCCAGCGGCGGGGCGATGGAGTATCCGCCCGAGCTGTACCTCAAGAGCCCCGAGGAGATGCGCGCGGCGCTCGGGGCCCTGCCCGGGGCGGCCGACAGCACACTGCAGATCGCGGAGATGTGCGACCTGAAGCTGGGCTTCAACGACGAGCACCTGCCCGTCTTCCGCACGCCCGCGGGGGAGAGCGCGGATGACTATCTGCGGACGGTGGCCTTCGAGGGCCTGAAGAACCGCTTCGGCGGGGACGCCTCGTCGGAATACGTCGAGCGCCTCGAGCGCGAGTTGCAGGTCATCCGCGACAAGGGGTACAGCTCGTACTTCCTGATCGTCAACGACTTCGTGCAGTTCGCCAAGAGCCACAACATCCCCGCCGCCCCGCGCGGCAGCGGCGTGGCGACGCTGCTCGGGTACGTGCTGGGCATCGCCGACGTGGACCCCATCCGCTACGGGCTGCTCTTCGAGCGCTTCACCGACCCGCAGCGCGAGGAAGCGCCGGACATCGACATCGACATCTGCCAGGAAGGCCGCGCCACAGTCCTGGAGTATGTCCGCGAGAAGTACGGGCACGTCGCACAGATCATCACGTACGGAACGCTGAAGGCCCGCGCGGTGCTCCGCGACGTCGGGCGCGTCATGGACGTGCCCCTGCCCGAAGTCGATGCGATCACGAAGAAGGTCCCCGAAGGCCCGAAGGTTACGCTTGCCAAGGCCCTCGAAATGGAGCCCTCCCTCAAGAAGCTCTACGAGGCCGACCCGCGCGTCCGGCAGCTCATCGACCACGGCATGCGCCTCGAAGGCCTCGCACGCCACGCCGGCGTCCACGCCGCGGGCGTCATCGTCGCCTCCGAACCGCTGGAGAACCTCGTCCCCCTCTGCCGCCAGGCCGACGGGGAGGACGCCATCACCCAGTGGGACGGGCCCACCTGCGAGAAGGTCGGGCTGATGAAGATGGACTTCCTCGGCCTGCGGACGCTGACGGTCATCCAGCGCGCCCGCGAACTGGTCCGCGATCGGACGGGCGAGGACATCGACCCCGAGGAGCTTCCGCTGGACGACGAAGCCACCTTCGAGCTGTTCTGCAAGGGGCATACCGACGGCGTGTTCCAGTTCGAGTCCGACGGGATGAAGGGCGTCCTGATGCAGATGCGGCCGGGGCGCCTGGAGGACCTGATCGCCGCCAACGCGATGTACCGCCCCGGGCCCATGGAGCTGATCCCCTCCTACTGCGCCCGCAAGAACGCCTCCGAGCGCGTGCCCTCCGTGCATCCGCTGGTCGACGACATCCTGGCCGAGACGTACGGCATCATGTGCTACCAGGAGCAGGTCATGCTGGTGCTCAACCACCTCGGCAAGCTGCCCCTGAACCGCGCGCTGACGCTGATCAAGGCGATCTCGAAAAAGAAGAAGAAGACCATCGCGGCCGAACGCCCGAACTTCATCACCGGCGCCGGCGAGAACGGAATTCCCGAGGGCGAGGCCAACCGCCTCTTCGAGTTGATCGAGAAGTTCGCGGGATACGGTTTTAACAAGGCGCACTCGACGCGGTACGCGATCGTGGCCTACCAGACGGCGTACTTCAAGGCCCGCTACCCGCAGGAGTTCATGGCCGCCCTGCTGACGTTCGAGTGCGGCGACACGGACAAGGTCGTCCAGTACCTCGCGGAAGCTACCCGGATGGGCGTCCCCGTCGCCCCGCCGGACATTAACTCGTGCGGCGCGGACTTCGCGGTCGACGGCGACCACGTCCGCTTTGGCTTGTCCGCCGTCAAGGGCATCGGCGGCAAGGCCGTCCAGGCGATCGTCGACGCCCGCGACGAAGTGGGGCCGTTCAAAGAGCTGTACGACTTCTGCAAGCGCGTGGATCCCCGGGCAGTCAACCGCGGCGCGGTCGAGGCGCTCATCAAGTGCGGCGCGTTCGACGCCCTCGGAGCCAGCCGGGCGGCCATGGTCGCCGCGCTGGATCACGCGATTGAACTCGGCCAGGCCGCCGCCGCCGACCGGCGCAGCGGGCAGATGAACTTCTTCGACGCCCTCGGCGGAGGCGACGACGACCCCCCCCCGCGCTTCCCCCAGGTCGAGCCCTGGTCCGAGGCGCAACTGCTGGCGGCCGAGAAGGAAACGCTCGGCTTCTACATCACGTCCCACCCGCTGACCAAGTATGCCCGCGAGCTGACGAGCCTGTCCCGCCCGGGCGACGTGTCTCTGGGGGGGCTCGACAAGCAGGGCCCCTCGACGCCCATCACCATCGGCTGCATGATCGCGTCCGTCCGCTACACCGTGACGCGCAAGAAGCAGGAGCGGATGGCCATGCTCACGGTCGAGGACCTCACCGGCAAGTGCGACGCCGTCGTCTTCCCGCGGGCCTATGAAACCTACGCCGAGATGCTCGTGCCCGAGAACATGGTCTTCCTGATGGGGACCGTCGACTGGCGGCGCGAGCGCCCGAATATCCTGGTCGACGAGATCATCCCGATCGACCAGGCGATCGAGCAGCTCACCGCGTCGGTCCTGCTGCGCCTGGGCCCCGGCCAGCCGGGCGAGGACCTCCTGCAGCGCCTCCACGACGTGCTGGTGCGCCATCGCGGCGAGTGCCCGATCCTGATCGAACTCCGCCCCGCGCAGCAGAGTGACGTGCGCGCGACGGTCCGCACCGACCGCCAGTGGTCCGTGCACCCCACCCGCGGGCTCGTCGACGAACTTGTCGGCCTACTCGGGCAGGAGAACATCGTGCTCATGCCCAAGCGGGCCAACCCCAACGGCGGCAACGGCAACGGGCGGCGCTTCCCCCGTCGCCAGCCCGCCCGCCAGGGGCAGCTCGTCACCGATCCCGCCGCCGCGGTGCGGTCGTAGGCCCACGAGTTCCGCTCCCTCACGGTCGCGGCTCCTTCCCTCGCGACGCCTGCCCGCTGCAAGACGGACTTTTTTTTCGCGCCTCTTATCCCCCCGTCAAACGGGACGGTTAGCGCCGCGCCCGTTGTCGGCGGGCGCACTTTCCGGAATTTTCGTTTTGACGCGCAGACCTCACCGCACTAGACTTCCAAGTCGCTTCAGTTGTGTCGCCCTTCCAGGGAGGTCGCAGCCCTTTCGCCACGGATGGCGCAGATGTCTGTGGTGACACCTGACTGGTCCAAGTTTTACTTCAGGTGAACGCGCGCCGCCGGCGCGCAGGAAAGGCTGGGCAATGGCAACGGTCGACCGGGGCCTCTGGACCCGAATCATTCAGCAGGTCGTCGCGGACGGCGGGAACATCATCCGCCCCTGGTTTACCCAACTCGAACCGATCTCGCTCGACTACGGCCTGCTCGAGATCCAGGCGCCCGGACGCAAAGAGCAGAAGTACTGCCAGCGCAACGCCACCCGCCTGTTCACCGAGGCCGCCCAGGCAGCCACCGGACGCCTCGTGGGCGTCTGCTTCCTCACCGAGGCCCAGCAGTCCACCCAGCCGGACGCCACCGCCACCGCTGTCGGCGCCCTGGCCGATGACGATGACACCGCGGTGCGGTTCAACGAAGACTACTCCTTCGGCACGTTCGTGATGGGGCCCTGCAACCGCCTGGCCCACGCCGCCTGCACGGCCGTCAGCGACGCGCCCGGGCGGAGCTACAACCCGCTGTTCCTCCACGGCAGCGTCGGGCTGGGCAAGACCCACCTGCTGCAGGCGACCTGCCGGCGGATCAGCGCGGCCTCCGAACGCCCCAACGTCTGCATGCTGTCCTGCGAGACCTTCGTCAATCACTTCATCGAGGCCGTCGGACGCGGGGCGCTGCATGAATTCCGCTACCGCTACCGCCACGCCGACGTGCTGGCGATCGACGACATCCAGTTCCTCTCCGACCACGAGCAGACACAGGAAGAGTTCTTCCACACGTTCAACACGCTCTACCAGTCCCAGAAGCAGATCATCCTGTCCAGCGATCGCAGCCCCAGCGAAATCTCCGGGCTCGAAGACCGCCTGGTCAGCCGATTCAACTGGGGACTCGTCGCGCAGATCGACCGCCCGTGCT
>CAZEJA010000133.1:0-7858 GCA_964512215.1 uncultured Planctomycetaceae bacterium | reverse complement strand
GTCTTTGTAGTGTCGGCGATATGCGACAGATGGATTATAGGGAACTTCGCCCCGCCGCGCGCCCGGGCGACGGGAATCCGCCGGTTCCCGGTTGCGGGCGGGGCGCATCTCGCTACAATGCCCCTTCCCCCGAGCCCGGGCGAGAGGCGCCGGGCGACGCATGGAAAGGTACCACCGATGGAAATCCAGTTGTCCGAACGACTCCGCAAGCTTCCCCCGTACCTGTTCGCGGACCTGCGGCGGAAGATTGCGGCTGCGAAGGAAAGGGGCGTGAAGGTCATCACGCTGGGCATCGGCGACCCGGATGTCCCGACGCCCGATCCCGTGATCGACGAGCTCCGCCGGGCCGTCGCCGACGTCGACGACGTCAACCGACACCGCTACGGCTGCGACGTGCCCGTTGCGGACTTTCCCCGCGCGGTCCACGACTTCTACCAGCGGCGGTGGGGCGTCGAACTCGCCGCCGACCAGATCGTCACCACGATGGGCTCGAAGGACGCCATCGCGAAACTGCCGATGGCGATGATGGACCCCGGCGACGTGGGCATCGCCCCGGTTCCGGGCTATCCGACGTACAACATCGGGCACGTCTTTGCCGGCGCCAGCACCTACCAGGTGCCCCTGCGGGCGGAGAACGATTTCCTGGTCGACTTCGACGAGATCCCCTCGGACGTGCGCCGGCAGGCGAAGATCCTGTGGCTGAACTACCCGAACAATCCCACGACGGCCGTCGCGCCGCTGGAGTTCTTCGAGCGGGCCGTCGAGTTCGGTCGGGCGAACGACATCCTCATCGCCCACGACGCCGCCTACACGGAGAACGTCTACGACGGCTACCAGTCGCCCAGCATTCTGCAGGTCGACGGCGCCGCGGACGTTGCCGTCGAGTTCTTCTCGCTGTCCAAGGCGTTCAGCATGACCGGCTGGCGGGCGGGCGCGGTGGTGGGCAACGCGTCGGCCGTCCAGGCATTGCTGACCGTCAAGGAGAACATCGACAACGGATCAGTGCGGGCCGTCCAGTTCGCCGCCGCCATGGCGCTGGGCCTGGCCGAGGAGATCATCCCGCCGATCAACGCCGTCTACCAGCGGCGGCGGGACCTGGTGGTCGACACGCTCAACGCCGCCGGGTGGAACATCGAAAAGCCCCGCGCCACCATCTACATCTGGGCGGCCGTGCCGGAGAAGTACAACGGCTCGTCCGGCGACTTCGCGACCGACCTGCTGGAGACCACCGGCGTGGTCGTCACCCCCGGACGCGGCTACGGCGAAGCGGGCGAGGGCTTCTTCCGCATCAGCCTGACGTATCCGGATGACGTGCTCGCCGAAGCCCTCAGCAGGATAACCAGTTCGTGACCCGTAACCGGTAATCGGTAATCGGGCTTGCAGTTCGACGATGGTTCGAGTTGAACCCGATTACCGGCATCCGGTTACCGATATCTCAATGTCTGTTCGCATGGAACATACCGAGGGCCTGGGGCGCGAGGCGCAGGTCTGGGTGGGAGGCACGCTGCTGACCGTCTGCGACGGGATCAGCGCGGGCGACGCGCGCGTCGCGCCGGGCGAGATCGAGGGCGTGGGCTTCAGCTACCTGGCCGCCGAGGGGTTCGACTGGGATGAAGCCGTCCGCGGCAATCCCAGTCACAAGGTCTATCTCGATCCGGTGCGGCGGTGGTCGTACGTCGGCTACGGGCGGATCACGCAGGTCATGCCCGTGACCGTCGACTTCGGGCTGCTGCAGATGGAAGACGCCAACTGGACTACCGACGAAGGCCTCGTCGGCGCGTTCGTTCGCATCCCCATCGACCGCCTGGAGATCACCCCCGCCAACGCCGCCGACTGGCCGGAGGGGATGGAGTAGACGCCCCACGAGGGTAAGCCCGCTGAAGCGGGCTGAGAAGCAGGGGGCGGTGGCCCGTCGGGCAACCGGGGCTGAAGCCCCGGCCTATACCCCGGCTTCGCCGAGGGGGAAGGCCCGTGAACGGGCCTCTGCGGAGGTGGATGTCCTCGGCGTTTCCCAAACGACTGCTCTGCTGCGACCGGCTTTGCCGAGGGGGAAGGCCCGTGAACGGGCCTCTGCGGAGGCGAACCATCCTGCAGGTTGTAATGGTGTTCCCTTGCGGCGGGTGTTCTTCCCCAGAGGCCCGTTTACGGGCCTTTTCGCGATAGCGTGTAGGCCAGGGCTTTTAGCCCTGGTCCTGTGGCTACGCGTGGATTATTCTCTCTGTTCAGCCCGCTTCAGCGGGCTTCTCGCAGCGGGCGGCTCAACTACGGGAGAACACGCATGTCCCTTCGCGCATACAGTGAGATCAACCTGCACATCACGTGGCACGTCAAGGAGAACCGTCCGGTTCTTCAGGACGAAGTCGAGATTCAGTTGCACCGGTTCCTGCAGGGGAAGGCCATGGAAGCCCCGGGCGTCTACTTCCATGAGGTCGGGGGGACGGACGACCACGTGCACCTGGTCGTCTCGGTTCCGCCGACGCTGCAACCGGCCGAATGGATTGGCGTCCTGAAGGGCTCAAGTTCGCATTTCATCAATCACCAGATCGTGAATCGGAAGGTCCTGTCGTGGCAGGAAGGGTATGGGGTCGTGAGCTTCGGGACGAAGGACCTGCCCTGGGTTCTCGAGTACGTGCGGAACCAGCGGGCGCACCATGCCCGGGACGGGGAGACGCATGAGCGGCTGGAGCAGATCGAACCCGCCGAGGGGGAAGCCCGCTGAAGCGGGCTGAGAAAGGGGGGGCGGTGGCCCGTCGGGCAACCGGGGCTGAAGCCCCGGCCTATACCCTCGGCTTCGCCGAGGGGGAAGGCCCGTGAACGGGCCTGACAGCCCCGTTGCCATGGCGCCTTGCGCGTGACGACTTCCCCTGCGGCGGCATTTCGGGTATGGATAGGGCATGGACGCGCGGATTGCGTATATCGGGCTGGGCAGCAACGTGGGCGAATCGGCGCAGACGCTGCTGCGGGCGGCGAAGGCCATGGATCGGATCGACGGCGTCTCCGTGCTGCGCCTGTCGCAGTTTCTCATCACCGAGCCCGTCGGCGGGCCCGAGGACCAGCCCAAGTACGTCAACGGAGCGGCCGCCGTCGAGACCACGCTCGCGCCGGAGGAGTTGCTCGCAGCGCTGCAGAAGATCGAGGCCCGCCTCGGCCGAGACCGGTCGCGGGAAGAGCGGTGGGGCCCCCGCACGTGCGACCTCGACATCCTCCTGATCGGCGAGACCGTGCTGGACACCGACGAGTTGACCCTCCCGCATCCGCGAATGCACGAACGGGTCTTCGTCCTCCATCCCCTCGCCGAGATCGCCCCCGACGTCATCCATCCCGTCCTCGGACGCACCATCGCCGACCTACTGGCCGATGCCAAGGTGGCGGGACTGTGAGCGCGAAACTCATCAGCATCATCGGCCCGCCGGCGGTGGGGAAGACCACGCTGGCGGAGGCATTGGCGGGGGAGCTGCCCGCGGAACTGGTTCGCGAGGACTACGCGGGCAATCCGTTCCTGGCCGAGTCGTACACGGGGACGGCCGACGCGCGGCTGCCGGCGCAGTTGCACTTTCTGATGTCGCGCGTGCAGCAGCTCGCCGAGGCGACCTGGCCGGCGGAGGGGGTCGTGGTGAGCGACTACGGGTTCTGCCAGGATCGCATCTACGCCGAAGCGAAGCTGGACGCCGCCGACCTGCGGCTGTACAACCGCGTCGCCCGACGCGTCGAGCGGCTCGTCCACGCGCCGGACGTGATGATCGCGCTGGATGCGTCGGAGAAGACGCTGCTGGACCGCATCGCCGGGCGCGGGCGGGAGTTCGAGCGGGCGATGACGGAGGAGTTTCTCTCCGGCATGCGGGACGCGTACTATAGAATTCTGCGGGATGCGGAGTTTCCCGTGATCGAAGTGAACTGTGATGAGACGGACTTGCTGGACGGTCCCGTGCGCCGGGAACTGATCGTCGAGGTGACCAAGAGCCTATGATCGTGGCATCAACCATCGAGGACGTGCGAAGCGCCGTCGCCGCTGCGAAGGCGGCTGGGCGGTCCGTCGCGCTCGTGCCCACGATGGGGGCGCTGCACGAAGGGCACCTCAGCCTCATCGACGCGGCGAGGCAGGCGTGCGACTTCGTGGTGGTCAGCATCTTCGTCAACCCCACGCAGTTCGCGCCGAGCGAAGATCTGGGCGCTTATCCGCGAACGCCCGAGGCGGATCGGGCGGCCTGCGAGGGGCGCGGCGTGGACCTCGTGTTCGCGCCCGCCGTCGAGACGATGTACCCCGAGGGCGAGGGGCTGACGACCGTGACCGTCGCGGAGCTGCCCGAGACGCTCTGCGGGCGCAGCCGACCCACGCACTTCGCGGGCGTCTGCACCGTGGTGGCCAAGCTGCTGAACATCGTCCAGCCGGACCGGGCGATGTTCGGCGCGAAGGACTATCAGCAGGCGGCGATCCTCCGGCGGATGGTGGCGGACCTGGACATGCCGGTCGAGATCGTCCTCTGCCCGATCGTCCGCGAGGCGGACGGGGTGGCCATGTCCAGCCGCAACGCGAATCTCAGCGAGGCCGAACGGGCCCAGGCGCCGGCGCTGCACGAATCGCTGCGTCTGGCCGAGCGAATGATCCGTGAATCGGCCCCGCCGCCGGGCGACGTGATCGCCGCCATGCGGCAGCACCTCGCCGCCAACGCCCCCGACGGCGAGATCGATTACATACAAATCGTCGACCCCGGCGACCTGAGCGACGTAGAAACTACCGACCGGCCGATCGTGGTCGCCCTGGCGGTGCAGTTCGCCCGCGCCCGCCTGATCGACAACCTGCGGCTGGACGCGCTCGGGTCGGCTTCGTAGAATGCCCGGGTCGAGGGAATCTGATCCTCTCAAACGGAAAGCGGACGCAACCATGTTTCTGAAAGTACTGCGAGCGAAGATACATCGTGCGAAGATCACCGAGGCGCAGGTGGACTACGTCGGGTCGATCACGATCGACCGGGACCTGCTGGACGCCTCGGGCATCCTGCCCGGCGAGCTGGTGTTGGTGGCGGATTTGGCCGACGGGGCGCGGTTCGAGACCTACGTGGTCCCGGGCGAGCCCGGCAGCGGGATCATCTGCATCAACGGGGCGGCGGCGCGGCTGGTCGACGTCGGGGACCTGGTGATCATCATGGCCTTCGCGCAAGCGACGCCCGACGAGGCGGAAACGTTGAAGCCGACCATCGTTCTCGTCGATGAGGACAACCGGGTCACGGAGACGTTGTAGGCGCCGAACGCGGTCGAGGGCTGGATGCAGCAGATCATCATGGATTTCGGCGCACTGGAGTTGTTCGGTCTGCGAATCCCCCTGCGCATCTATGGATACGGGCTCATGCTGGTGCTGGGGTTCCTGTCGGGCATCTACCTGGCCCGCCGCCGCGCCCGGCGGATGGGCGAGAATCCCGACGACGTGACGCACTGCGGGCTGCTGGCGCTGGTGGGGGGCATTGTCGGTTCGCGTGCGGCCTACGTGGTTCAGCACTGGGAGGAGCAGTTCGCCCACGCCCCGAACAAGCTGGGGGCGCTGCTGAATGTCACGTCCGGCGGGCTGATCTACTACGGCGGGCTGGTCGGCGGGACCGGTCTGGTTCTCGGCTTCCTGTGGATCAAGCGCCTGCCCGTCCGCCGCTACCTGGATATCGTCGCCGTCAGCCTGATGGTGGGGCTGGCCTTCGGGCGGGCGGGCTGCCTGCTGAACGGCTGCTGCTACGGCGGCGCCTGCGACGCCGACTGGGCGCTGAGCATGCGGTTCCCCATGTTCTCGGCGCCGCTGGTCAACGTCGGCGACGAGGCCGGACCGTTCTCGCCGAATACCGAAGCGCCGTCCCCCGTCTACGCCAAGCAGATGCACGAGGGGCATCTTCACCCGGACCCGCGCCTGCGGTTCGACGGGAGCGGCAGCGTCCTGCCCCCGCGGTCCCTGCACGGGGCGCTGGACCGCGACCAGTTCGACGTCCTGCTGGGCGACACCGAGTCGGCGAGGAAGGAATTCATCGCCGCCGCCGGGACGGATGAGATGATGGATCGCGACGAGTGGCGCGGCGCTCTGCGGACGGGCACGTTCCTGCGGGGCAGCGAGGTCTGGGACGAGGCGCGGGGGCTGTTCGACGAGGATGGTGACGGGGAACTGTGCTTCGAGGAGGCCTGGAAGTACCTGGCGCACCGTCGCGCGCGACTGGTGAAGCTCTTCGACGCCGACGCCAGCGGCGCGCTGGACGATGCGGAGCGCCGCGAGGCCAACACGTTCCTCCAGGCCGACCTGTTCGCGCTGGCGCGGGCCAGCCGGTCCGGCCCGGTGCAGGCCGCCCAGCCGCTGGGGATGATCAACGCGCTGCTGCTGGCGGCGCTGCTGACGTGGTTCCATCGCATCCGCAAGCGCGAGGGGCACGTGTTCGCGCTGATGGCGATTCTGTATCCGATCACGCGGTTCGTGCTGGAGATGATCCGGGACGACAACCCGCACAATCTGGTTCAGGGCGTGTTGACGCACAATCAATACACGTCGCTGGCGTTGGCGGCGGCGGGAGTGGTAATGTACATGGCCTTCCGGAAGCTGCCCGCCTCGGCGGGTCCGTCGCTGACCGAACGCGTGGCGGCGGCCGCGGCGGCCAAGGGCGGCAAGACGAAACGATAGGTTCCCCCCCCATGAAGAAAGGGACGGACATGAAACGGGTTTGGATGGCAATGGCGGTTGCAGCGATGGCGTGGCCTCTCTCGGCCCAGGCGCAGGACAAGAACTGGGTCAGTGAGGCCTACAAGACGTGCTCCGGGAGCCTGGCGGTCATGACGTGCAAACTGGAGGACGAGGTCGCCGCGGCGCGGACGGTCTCGGCCCCGGCCGTCTGCATCGCGCTGCGAGAGGGGAAGTTCGGCATCCTGCTGACGCCCGGTTTCTCCACGCGGACGCGCCCGGAGATGCTCAAGGACTTCAAGCTCGTCCTGCCCGGGCGCAAGCCCAAGACGCTGGGCGCCCGCCTGCTGGGGATCGATCCCGAGAGCGGCGTGGGATTCGTGGAGGCCACCGATCCGCACAAGTGGACCGTCACGAAATTCGCCAAGGCCGCCCTCGCGCCCGGTCAGCCCATCGTGTCGGTGGGTCTGTTCTCGCCCACGCCCGACTACCACGAGCCCTGCGTCGGCGTGGGGCACGTGTCGACCACGATCTACCTGCCCGAGCCCCTCGTCTACGTCACCGGCGGGGGGATGACGGGAGTAGGGTCGCTCGTCTTCTCGTCCAACTCGGGCGGCAAGGCGGTCGGGATCGTGCTCCGCCAGCCCTACGAAGACCACCAGATGCTCACCAATCGCGGGTCCCAGACCATCCGCATCCGCAGCCAGCAGGTCAGCAGGTTCTTCACCCCCACCGAGGAGATCGCGCACATCCTCAACCCGATCCCCACGCCGGGCAACCCCCGGAAACTCTCGTGGATCGGGGTGCTGAAGTTCCTGGCCATCACGAGCGAGCGGGCCAAGAGCATGAAGCTCGACCGTCCGGGCGTGCTGGTCGATCAGGTGATCCCGGGCGACATCGGCGAGAAGGCCGGGCTGGCGAATCAGGACGTGGTGATCGCGGTCAACGACACGCCGCTGCCCGCGATGCCCTCGCCGAACATGGTCGCCAAGGACCTGCTCCGCCAGATCCGGCGGATGCGCCCGGGCGCGAAGCTGAAACTCAGCGTGATCTCCGCGAAGGGCCAGCCCAAGACCATTAACATGGTCATCGGGGAGATGCCCCTCCAGCCGCAGAATGCCAAGAGGTACTTCGCCAAGCCCCTGGGCGTCCTGTTCCGCGAGAAGGTGTCCCTGGACAGGCACATCGACACAGGCCCCACCGCGGGCGTGCCGG
>CAZEJA010000132.1:0-7889 GCA_964512215.1 uncultured Planctomycetaceae bacterium | reverse complement strand
GAACGTGTGGCGCTGGTGGTCCATGACCTCGTCGTACTCGAGCAGGTTCTTGCGGATCTCGAAGTTGCGCTGCTCGACCTTCCGCTGGGCGCGTTCGATGCCCTTGGAGACGCGCTTGTCCTCGATGGACGCGTCGCCCTGCAGACCCAGCCAGCCCAGCACCCGCAGCGTCCACTCCCCCGCGAAGATGGCCATCAACTCGTCGCGCAGGGACAGGAAGAACCGGCTGCTGCCGGGGTCGCCCTGCCGCCCGGACCGCCCGCGAAGCTGGTTGTCGATCCGCCGCGCCTCGTGGCGCTCGGTGCCCACGATGTGCAGCCCGCAGGGCACGGCCATGCGGCAGTCGGTGCGCCCTCGCACAGGGAACTCCGGGTCCAGCTTGGGCTTGAAGCAGTGCCCGCAGTTCGTCGACGGATCGTACTGGGCGCAGTGGATGCAGCACTTGTTGACGCCCGAGGGGAACATCGGTTCGGGCTCGACGCCGAGTTCGGCGAGCTTCGCTTCCTCCGGCACGCGGCAGGTCGCATTGACCACGCCGGGGGCAAGCTTGATGTCCGTGCCGCGCCCGGCCATGTTCGTCGCGATGGTCACATTGCCGACCATCTCCTTCGAGTCCTTCTTCAGCGGGTGCTGATGGCCGGCCTCGGCGACGATGTCCGCCTCGCGGGCGGCGTTCTCGGCCCGGGCGTTGAGCACCGAATGCTGCACGCCGTAGCTGCGCGTGAGCATCTCGGAGAGCAGCTCGGACCTCTCCACGCTGGTCGTGCCCACCAGCACGGGGCGCCCGGCCTTCGAGACGCTGTGAATCTCCTCGACGAGGGCCTTGTACTTTCCCTCCTCGTCGGCGTAGATGCGGTCCTCGTGGTCCATCCGGTTGACCGGGCGGTGCGTCGGCACGGCCGCGACGTCCAGGGAGTAGATCTTCATGAACTCCCCCGCCTCGGTCATCGCCGTGCCCGTCATGCCCGCGAGCTTCTTGTAGAGCTTGAAGAAGTTCTGCAGCGTGATCGTCGCGAGCGTCTGGTTCTCTTCCTTGACCGTGACGCGTTCCTTGGCCTCGACGGCCTGGTGCAGCCCGTCCGACCACTCGCGCCCCTCCATCAGGCGCCCGGTGAACTCGTCGACGATCACCACCTGCCCGCCCTGGACGACGTAGTCCTTG
This sequence comes from uncultured Planctomycetaceae bacterium, assembly GCA_964512215.1. Taxonomy (GTDB): domain Bacteria; phylum Planctomycetota; class Phycisphaerae; order SM23-33; family SM23-33; genus CAZEJA01. The sequence goes on along the minus strand of CAZEJA010000132.1, from coordinate 6,727 downwards.
TCCTTCTCGTAGACCAGATGCGCCCGGAGCGACTGCTCCATCAGGTGCGGCCATTCCATGTTCGCCCCGACGTAGAAGCTGCCCACGCCCGCGACGTCCTGCGCCACGCCGACCCCCTCGTGCGTCATGTGGACCGACTTCTTGTCCAACTCCACCTCGTAGTGCTTCGGCTCGCGGGCAAGGGCGTCTTCCGCATGGGCAAGATCTTCCTCCGCCTTCTGCAGCTTCGCCTGGGCGTTCTGCTTATCCTGCCCACTCGCCTTGTCGGCCTCGCCGCCGAGGGTCTTGATCGTCCGCTTGAGCGTCTCGACGCGCCGGTTCGCCCGGTCCCAGCTTCGATTGCGGCCGACCAGTTCGCGGGCGACGCTGTCGGCCTTGCTGTATCGCTCGGTCTTGCCATACGCCGGGCCCGAGATGATCAGCGGCGTGCGGGCCTCGTCGATCAGAATGTTGTCGACCTCGTCGATGATCGCGAAGTCCAGCGAGCCCTGGACCTGCTCCGTCGTCGAGAGCTTCATGTTGTCCCGCAGATAGTCGAAGCCGAACTCGCTGTTCGTCCCGTACGTCACGTCGCAGGCGTAGGCCGGCTGACGCTCCTGGTTGCTCATGCCCGCGGTGATGAAGCCCACCGTCATGCCCAGCATCTCGAAAACCGGGCGGGCGAATTCCGCGTCGCGCTGCACCAGGTAGTCGTTCGTCGTCACGACGTGCGTGTGCATCCCCTCCAGCCAGGCCATGTAGATCGCCGGATAGCACGCCACCGTCTTGCCCTCGCCGGTGGCTTCCTCGGCGATCCAGCTCTCGTCGAGAATGTGCCCCGCGACGAGCTGCACGTCGAACTGGCGATGGTCCCGCCCGCGCCGGGAGGCCTCGCGGATCAGCGCGAAGGCCTCGGGCTTGACCGATTCCCGCGCGGCGCCCTGGGCGAGGCGATCCCGCAGCAGGCGGCTCTTGGCGAGCATGTCCGCGTCGCTCAGCGCGCGCATCTGCGGCTCGAGCGGGTTGACCTGCTCGACCACGAACCGCATTCGCGAGCGGATCAATCGCTCGCTTCGCGTCCCGCCGAGCAGCTTGATCAAGATTTTTCCGATAAATCCGAACACGCCAGTCCCTTATGTCTCAAGCAACCACAGGTAGTTACGTCAGTATCTCATGGCCGGTTCACGGAAGTCAAGCTCGCCGCGCCGCGGGCCGGGGCGTATCATGGATTGACCGCCCGACCGGGCAAAAAGGGGACAGGCTACTTTTCCGGTGTGGCAGCCGGGAAGCAGACGCGCAACCCGGTCTGAGCGGAAAAGTAGCCTGTCCCCTTTTTGCGAGAAAGGACAGATGCGATGAGCCAGGACAAGCCGCTGGGGTTCGGATTGATCGGATGCGGAGCCTTCGGGCAATTCTGCCTGGAGACCTTTTCGAAGATGGATTCCGTGCGACTCGCGGGGGTCGCCGACGTGCGGAAGGACGTCGCCGACGAGTTCGGCGCGACGTTCGGCGTGCCCGCCTACGGCGATCCCGCCGAGCTGATCGCCCGCGACGAGATCGACTTCGTGCACATCGCGACGCCGCCGTCCAGTCATTACGAGCTTGTGCTGGCCGCGGCGAAGGCGGGCAAGCACGCGCTGTGCGAAAAGCCGCTGGCGATGAACGTCGCCCAGGCCGATGAGATGCTCGCCGCCGTCACAGCCGCCGGGGCGGTCTGCCCGGTCAACTTCGTGCTGCGCTACAACGCCGTCGTCGATGCGGTCAAGGCCGTCATCGATTCGGGCGTGCTGGGCGGCGTACTGAACGCCCGCCTGACGAACTGCGCCTCCGACACGCCGCTGGGCCCGAAGCACTGGTTCTGGGACCCGGCGCTCTCGGGAGGCATCTTCATCGAGCACGGCGTGCACTTTTTCGACCTCTACTCGCACTGGCTGGGACCGGGCGAGGTGATCGCGTCCCACACCGAGACGCGCGCGGGCACGAGCCAGGAGGACCGCGTGATGTGCACCGTCCTGCACGAGGCCGCCGACAGCCGCCCCGCGGCCGTGACCAGTCACTCGCACGAGTTCGACCAGGTCCTGATGATGGACCGCACCGACCATCGCCTCGTCTGCGAGTTGGGCGACATCCGCGTGGAGGGCTGGATCCCCCTGACGATGAGCATCGACGCCGCCGTCAGCGAGGAAGGCCTCGAGAAGCTGCTCGCCTGCTGCCCGGGCGCGACGGTCGAAGTCGTCGAGCAGTTCCGCCCGGAGCACCACACCGTGCCCAGCCGCGGCGTCATGCGCTCGCTCACCAAGCGCCTCCGCCTGGAGCACTGCCCCAACCCCGACAAGCAGTCCATCTACGCCGCCAGCGTCGGCGCCCTGCTCGCCGACCAGATCGCCTACATCCGCGACCCCGCGCACCCCCGCCGCATCACCGAAGCCAACGGCCGCACCGCCGTCGCCCTCGCCGAAGCCGCCGTCCAACTCGCCCAATCCTGAACGGAGAGGAAAATGGGGACGGTCCCGCCGTCCGGGACTGTCCCCTTTTTGCGGACCCATCGGCGCGGTATAGTGTCGGTTTCCATGGTCGGAATCCCGCCCATCACGCACGCTGAGGCAAGGAGCATCGCATGAATCGACGGAGTTTTCTGAGGGCGCTGGGGTTGGGCGGCGCGGCGGCGGGGATCGGGCGGTCCTGCCTCGCCAAGGCTACGCAGGACAGGCCCAACGTCGTCGTTCTGCTGGTGGACGACATGGGGTATTCGGACCTCGGCTGTTACGGCGGGGAGATCAAGACGCCGCACCTCGACCGCCTGGCTGCCAACGGGCTGCGGTTCACGCAGTTCTACAACACGGCCAAGTGCTCGCCGACACGGGCGGCGCTGATGTCGGGGCAGTATCATCCGGAGGTCGGCGAGACGAGCCTTCGCGGGTGCGTGACGATCGCCGAGGCGATGAAGCGGGCGGGCTACTTCACGATCATGACGGGCAAGTGGCACCTCAAGGGCCAGCCCACCGAGCGCGGATTCGACCGCTACTTCGGGCACCTGTCGGGCGCGACGAACTTCTTCACGGGCGACAACACGTTCCGCCTCAACGGCGAGCCCTTCCGGGTCCCCAAGAGCGGCTTCTACACGACGGATGCGAACATCGACTACGCGATCCGCTTCCTCGACGAAGGCGCGAAGACCGGCAAGCCCTTCCTGCTGTACGTCGCCTTCAACGCCCCGCACTACCCGCTGCAGGCGCCCAAGGAGGAAGTGGACAAGTATCTCGGCAAGTACATGTGCGGCTGGGACAAGCTCCGCCAGCAGCGCTACAAGCGGCAGCTCGACATGGGCATGTTCCGCAAGCCGTGGAAGCTCTCCCCGCGCCCGGGCAACGTGCCCGCGTGGGATACGCTCGACGCGAAAGCGAAGAAGATCGAGGACCTGCGGATGGCGGCGTTCGCGGGGATGGTCGATCGCGTCGATCAGAACGTCGGGCGATTGATCGCGCATCTCGACAAGCTGGGCGTGACGGACAACACGCTGATCCTGTTCCTGTCCGACAACGGCGCCTGCCCGTTCCAGCGGTCGAGGAATACGCATCTGCCGCCGTGGGATGCGGGCTCGTACTGGACGTACGATCAGAAGTGGGCCCACGCCTGCAACACGCCGTTCCGCTGGTACAAGCAGAACCAGCACGAGGGCGGCATCGCCACCCCGCTGATCGCCCACTGGCCGAAGGGGCTGACCGCGAAGGCCGGTTCGTTCACGCACCAGCCCGGGCACCTCGTCGACATCATGGCTACCGCGCTGGACGTCGCCGGCGGGGACTACCCGACGGAGCACAACGGCCAGCCCGTTCAGCCGCTGCGGGGCAAGAGCCTCCTGCCGATCCTCCAGGGCAAGCAGCGTGCGGGGCACGACGCGATCTACTTCACGTTCTCCAACAACCGCGCCGTGCGGAAAGGCAACTGGAAGCTCGTCTCCGCCCGCGGCGGGCCGTGGGAGCTGTACGACATGGACGTCGACCGCACGGAACTCAACGATCTGTCGAAGGCCAAGCCCGCCCTCGCCAAGGAGCTGGCCGACCTGTGGGACCGATGGGCCGCCCGGGCGGGCGTGAAACGCAAGACCGGCAAGAAGGACCCCAAGGGCAAGAAGCGCAAGAAGGCGAGCACGTAGAGGCCCGCAGGGCCGACAGAACGAGCCGCGACCGCCAGGGAGCGGGGTCGTCCCGGCTCGTGCGAGAGTCGGCAGTTCCCGCTCGCTCGCGCTCGCGGCTCGTTCGCACACGGCCATCCGTTCGTCCGGACCCGAATGCCGATCCCGGCCCGAGCCCCTCTACCCCGCCGCGCCGGCCTGTTTCAGCAGATGGGTGACGACCTGCTTGAGGATGATGGGCTCGATGGGCTTGTCGATGTAGGCGTTCGGCTCGGCGCCGATGAACTCGCCCATGTCCTTTCCCGTGAAGGCGATGCCGCTCTTCTCCTTCACGCCCGTCAGCATGATGACGGGGACGGAGGCGAGATTCTCATCCGCCCGCAACTCGCCGAACACCTCGAAGCCGCCCAGCTTGGGCATCTGCACGTCGAGGATGATCAACTGCGGGAACTCGCGGCGGGCAACTTCCAGTGCCTCCTCGCCGTCCATCGCCGCGATGATTTCGCACGGCGTGTCCGCCAGCGCCTCCCGCACGAAGTCGATGCACGGCTGTTCGTCGTCGGCAACCAGGACCTTGGCAACGTCACTCATGAACTCATCTCCTTTTCTGCGGTCGCGTTCTGGAGAGGCAGCGCGAACACGAACCGCGTGCCGCACCCCTCCACGCTGTGGAAGGTGATCGTCCCACCCATCGTTCCGATGAGCTTGCGGGTCACGGGCAGCCCCAGGCCGGTGCCCTTGCCGCCCTTGGTGGTGAAGAACTCGGCGAACATCTTCGCGCGAAGCTCGCGCGGAATGCCCGATCCGTTGTCCGTGATGCTCGTGGTGAACCGACCGCGCCGGTCGCTGCGGGCGATCCGCACGCGGACCGTGCAGCCCTCGTCGCAGGCGTCCACGGCGTTGGTAACCAGGTTCAGCAGGCAGCGGTAGAACTGCGTCGGGTCCGTCATCGCCTCGGGCAGGTCGTCGGCCGGTGTGAAGATCACTTCAATGCCGCGCTCCGCGGCGCGTTCCGTCATCAACTGGCAGACCTGATCGGCCAGGTCGTTGACGTCCGTGGGGAACAGGTTGATCTTCGCCTCCCGCGCCAGCGACAGCATGTCCAGCACGAGGTTGCCCAGCATCTGGTTGTTGCGGTGCACGACGCCCCAGCCCTCGTGGACCGTGTCGTAGTCGTCGCTCTCCAGTGCCCGCTCGACGACGGCTGAGCCCGAGCGGATGCCGTTGAGAATGTTCTTGATGCAGTGCGCCAGGCCGCTGACCGTCTGCCCGATCGCCGCCATCCGCTCGCTGCGGACGATCTGCGTGTGCAGGTGGGCGTTCTCCAGCGCCATGGCGATCTGGGAGGCGACGACCTCGGTCAGCCGCAGGTCGGCGGCGCTGAAGTCCGCGCCGTCGTGCTTGTTGATCAGTTCCAGCACACCCAGAAGACGATCGTCGCTCCGAAGCGGCAGGCACAGCAGGTTCCGCGTGGTGATCTCCGTCGCCTGGTCGACGCGCCGGTAGAGTCGCGGGTCGTTCTGGGCGTCGTTGACGATCAGCGGCTCGCCCGTGCGGGCGACGTGCCCGCAGATGCCCTGCCCCGGCGGGACGGGAATGGTCTGCGCAATCTCCGCCCCGGGCCCGGCTGCGATGTGAAACGTCATCCCTCCCGTGTCCGGATCGATCAGCAGGACGCTGGCGCCTTCGGCGCCGACGATGTCGGCGACCTCCCGCAGCGCCGCCTGGAGGACGCGCCCGCGGGCCAGCTTGCCCGACAGCGCGCGGGTGATCTTGACGACGGCAGCCAGTGCCGAAGCGGAGTGCGGGGAGTCCGACTCATAGCGCCCGGACGGCTTGGGGGCCGCCGGCGAGACGTCTCGCCCCGTCTTGTCGCGCACCTTCCCCAAGATCGGGCCTCCACCACCGCGGCGCTGAGATGAATCCCCGCGGCGTGCCTGCTGGACATGCTGCCGTTATTGTAACCCTATTTCGGCGAACTGCAAGCAGCCGCCGTGGATAGATCGTAGCTCGTCATCGGGACCTGGTGGTAGCCCATCGCGGCGACGACGACGTCCATGCGGTAGAGCGGATCGGTCATCAGGCACACCCGCCGGTCTGTGGCGGGGATCGTCGTCGTGTAGATGCGCATCTCGCCCGGAAGAGACGTGATGATCTCCTCGCGCCAGTCGCCCAGCACGTCGGCGACGGCAATGATCCTGCCCTGCGTCTTCCCGCCCAGCGTCGCCCCGCGATACTTGACGAGGCGGCTGCCGAGCAGCAGTTCCCGCTGCAGATCGGCGTCCCAATACGCGACCGGGGCGCCGAAGCCGCCGATGTTCTTCTCGTCGATCACCTTGCCCTTGCACGTGCGGAGCTTCGACCACGCGTACTTCTTCAGCGAGTTGGTGTCGGCGCTGTAGCACTCCGCGCCGGGGAAACGGGGGTCGATGTCGCTGCACATGCCCTTGCTGTGCACGTGCCGCGTGGGCCCTTCATGCCCCCACAGGATCGCACCCGTCTTCGCATCGACCATGCACATGCCGTTGCGCTCTTTCTGGCGGCGCTCGATGCCGTAGTCTGGGATTTCCTAGATAGCTTCTCGCCAACGACCACCGTCGGCGTCTGTCGCGA
>CAZEJA010000131.1:0-7901 GCA_964512215.1 uncultured Planctomycetaceae bacterium | reverse complement strand
CCTCCAGAGCCGCCAGCTTCCGGGCTGCTGCTTCCCGCCCGAGGCGGAGAGGACGTACGACCGCAGCTTCGAGGCCTTCGCCAGAGCGTGGCGCCTCTAGCGGCGCGCTCGGGCAACACGGGAGAGCGACGATGAGCAAGGCAATCAAGGCGCCCCGGTGGGGCGTGATCGCTTCGCTGCTTCTTGCAGGGGTGGGCGCCGCCCCTCCGGCGGCGGGACAGGACAAGAACTGGAAGAACTCCGATCTGGGGCGGACGCTGTTCGGCTCGGCGTGGCTGGGCACCAAGGTCGACAAGAAAGCGCTGGAGAACAGGGTCGTCCTGCTGGACTTCTGGGGACACGACGTCAAACCCTCGCACAAGTTCATCACGCACCTGGCGGGTCTCAACAAGAAGTACCACAAGTACGGGCTCGTGGTGATCGGCGCGCACGCCCGCGCGCCCATGCAGGAGGAGGCCGTCAAGATCGCCAAGGCCCGGGGGGCGAACTACCCGATCGTTTCCGGGGCGAGAATCCCGACGTTGAACCTCACGACGATTCCGCACAGCGTACTGTTCGGGCCGGACGGCAAGATCGCGTGGCATGAGAATGCGACGGGCAAGAAGACGACGCTCGAGAAGAAGATCGTCGAGTTGCTCAGGAGGGTCAAGAGCGAGGCGCAACTGGCCCGCGAGGCCCGCGCGAAGAAGATCTTCGCGGGGCGGGAGTACACGAAGGTCCCGCGCGCGGTGGCGGCCGTCAAGGCGGGACAGTTGGGCAAGGCGTACAAGTCCTGCGAACCGTACGCCAAGCGGGAGGGGGAGACCGGCGAGCACGCGCAGTCGCTGATGGCCGCCATCGAATCGCTCGCCAACGAGATGCTCGACAAGGTCGACCGCAACCGGGCCGAATCGCCGGTGACGGCATTCGCGATGGTTCAGGACATGCAGAAGACGTTCGCCGGGTCCAGCTTCGCCACGACCGCCTCGGAACTGCTCCGCGACATGATGAAGGACAAGGAGTTCCAGGCGGAGATGAGGGCCGAGAAGGAGTGCCTGGTGATCGTTGGGGCGGTCGGGAAACTCCCGCCGCGCCCGGACACCTTGCAGGCCATGGACCAGTGGCAGAAGGCAAACAAGTCCGCCATCACGCAAATCCGGCGCCGCGCCGAGTTGTTCAAGAAAAAGTACCCCGAGAGTAGTTTCATCAAGAAGATCGATGAAGCGATCAAGAAGCTGGACTGACGGGAGCAAGGGAGCCGCGACCGTCAGGGAGCGGGAGACAAGAGGGACCGCAGGAAGGGCGAGGGGGGTTACTCCGCCTCGAACAGTCCGCCCTCATCCGCCTTGGGCACGTGCTTGATACCGAGGTGCTCGTAGGCCTTGACGGTCGCGAGGCGGCCGCGACGGGTGCGGGCGAGCATGCCTGCCTGGAGGAGGAAGGGCTCGACGACGTCGACGAGCGTATCCGTTTCCTCGCCGAGCGTTGCGGCGACGGCCTCGATGCCGACGGGCCCGCCCTGGTAGACGCCGATGATGTTGCGTAGGAACTGGCGGTCCAACTCGTCCAGTCCGGCCGCGTCGATGCCCTCCAGCGTCAGCGCCGCGTCGACCGTCTCGGCCGTCAGCCGCCCGTCGCCGCGGACCTGCGCGTAGTCGCGACACCGGCGCAGCAGGCGGTTGGCGATGCGCGGCGTGCCTCGCGCCCGCGACGCGAGCATCTCCAGCGCGGCGGGTTCCGAGCCAATCTGCAGCATCTCCGCCGACATCCGCGCGCGGGCGAGCAGGTCCTCGATGTCCCAGAAGTCCAGATGGTGGTTGATGCCGAATCGCGCCCGCATCGGCGGGCTCAGCAGCCCCGCCCGCGTCGTCGCGCCGATCAGCGTGAACGGCTTGAGCGGCAGGTTGATCGTGCGGCTGTGCATGCCGGAGTCCACGACGAAGTCGACTTTGTAGTCCTCCATCGCCGGGTAGATGTACTCCTCGACGGCCGGCGTGAGGCGGTGGATCTCGTCGATGAACAGCACGTCCCGGGCTTCCAGGTTCGTCAGGATGCCGATCAGGTCGCTCGGGCGCGTCAGCGCGGGCCCCGACGAGACCTTGATCGTCGCGCCCATCTCGTGGGCGATCACGTACGCCAGCGTCGTCTTGCCCAGCCCCGGCGGGCCGTGCAGCAGGACGTGGTCCATCGGCTCGTTGCGCTGCCGGGCGGCCTCGATGGAGATCCGCAGCTTCTCCAGCAGGTCGCCCATGCCGATGCATTCGTCCAGCGTCTGCGGGCGCAGGGCGGCGTTGAACCGCTCATCCTCCGGCCCCGTCGAATCGCCCGAAATGATCTTCTCTCGCGCCATGGGTCTGGTAGTCGGTAGCCAGTAGTCGGTAGCCGGTAGACTGTCAGTCTGTCATATGCCGGTCGGCTGATCCACGCTACTTCTTTCCTGTTCCTTTCTGTTTCTGGAGGTACGCGATGTACCCGTTAAGAAGCTTGAGGACGCTGAGGCCGTCTTCGCTCTTGAGTTGCTCAAGTGGTTCCGCGTCAGCATATCTTTCGTCGAGGCACACGTTAATCTGATCGACGAGTTCCAGCAAGGATCCTCGGGCCTGTCTGCAGAACTGCGTGTTCTCCTGCCAATGATGTCGGCCATATCCTTCGGCGAGGTTGCTCGTAACCGAGACAGCGGCCCGGCGCATCTGCGAGGCCAAGCCGAATCTCTCGTCCGAAGGCAACTGTGATGCAAGCTTGTAGATTCGTTTCCGGAACGCCCGGGCGGCCTGGTAGACCTCGAGGTCCTCGAACCCGAACGCACTTGTTCCGTCGCCATATCCCCCCACGTCACGTCCTTCCCAAGTATGCCGTCACGCTGTTGTCGTTCTCCTCCCGCTCCTGCCACGACGCAGGCGGGACCGTCTGTTCCCGGCTACTGGCTCCCGACTACCGGCTACTGCCTACGTTCCGCCAGCTTTCAGACGATACGCGTGCTGGATGATCTCTTCCGGTGCTTCGAGATCGGGTGCGACAGCAAGGACGCGCTCGACCAGCGCGGTTGCATCCGCCCGGCGCTCGCCGAGCTGCACAAGCACCGCAACCGCTTCGGCGCCGGCCTCGGGCAGTTCGACTTCGCTGATCGCCGCCGCCTCGCCCGCGAACTCGTCCACCTTGCCGTGCAGTTCCGCGACGATGCGCTCGGCCGTCCGCGGACCGATCTCCGGCAGGGCCTTGAGGTACTTGACGTCCTTCGCCCCGATCGCAGCCGCCACGTCGCCCGGCGAGCGGACCAGCGCCCGCAGCGCCTTGCGGGCGCCGATGCCCTTGACCGTCGTGAAGACCCGGAAGAAGTCCCGGTCGGACTCGCTGAGAAAACCGATCAGTCTCGGCACGGCCGCCCCGCGCGACAGGTCGCCCTCCAGGTAGTGGATCGTATGCAGCGCCACCTCCTGCCCGCACCGGCGCGACAGACGCTCCACGTCCGCCGCGGCCACCAGGACCTCGTAGCTCACGCCGCCGCCGACGTCCACCAACGCCGACCCCTCAGCCACATGCTCCAACCGACCTGTCACTTTCGCGATCATAGTTCACGGATTAGGTGGACTCAGAAAAGGCAAGTCCACGGATTGCACGGATTACACGGATGCAGAGACAGCGGCAAGAGACTAGAGGGCTACTCGTTTCGTTTCGAGGCTCTTGCGTCCGGAGTTTACCAGCAGGCCGACGTGGAGGCCAGATGCTTTGAGATAAGACAACACCTGCGCGAGGTGCTCGCCGTTCAACGCAGCCACCGCCTTGAGTTCCACGATGACGCGATCGGCGACGACCAAGTCCGCTCGGAATTGCCCGCAACAGGTCCCCGCGTACTCGACCTCATAGCCTTTCTCGGTTTCGAACGGAATCTCAGTCGTTGTCAACTCCTGACACATGGCCTTGTGATACACGGATTCCGGGAACCCCGGCCCAAGGGCAGAATGGACTCTCTGGCAGCACCCAATAACCCCATACGTCAACTCCCCATGAACCAACCCGTTCTCGCCCGCCACAACTCACCCCTTCCTCTTCGCTTGCTGCCGTTTCTGTTGCTGTTGGAAATCCGTGTAATCCGTGTAATCCGTGGATTAAACCCGCCGCCCCGCGCAGAGGGCGATGGCGATGGCGTCGGCGACGTCGGGGGGCGAGGGCAGTTCGGGCAGGCTGCAGACGGACTGGACCGCCCGCTGGACCTGGAGCTTGCTGGCGTGCCCGTTGCCGGTCAGGCTCTTCTTGACTTCCGTCGCGGCCACGTTGCGAACGCCCACGCCGGCCGCCTCCGTCGCCAGCAGCACGACGCCTCGCGCGTGGGCCATCAGGATGCTCGTCCGTGGGTGCTTGTAGTGAGCGTAGAGCTTCTCGATCGCTACCGCGTCGGGAGAGAACTCGTCCAGGACTTCCGTCAGGTCGGCATGGATCTGTGCGATCCGCGCGGGCATCTCCGCCTTGTCGTCCGTCCGGATCGTCCCCGCCTCGACGATCCGCGGCTCGCGGGCGCCCAACTCCACCACAGCGTAGCCCGTGATGTTCAACCCCGGGTCGATGCCCAGGATGCGGTATGTCGATGAGGCGGTCATCGGGAGGATGATAAAGCTGAAAGCTCAAAGCTGAAAGCTGAAACTGCGCAGGGAAGCCTGGCGGATCGGCTGGCCGCTACGGCTTGCCGTTTCGCGCTTCTATCTCTCCACGCTCCTTCTACCCCCAGACTTTCAGCTTCCAGTTTTCAGCTTTCAGCTTTTTCTCCACGTCGTCCCTTCGGGCGTGTCCATGATCTCGATGCCGAGGGCGGTGAGTTGGTCGCGGATTTCGTCGGCGCGGGCGTAGTCCTTCTCGCTCTTGGCGGTGGCGCGTTCGGCGAGGAGTTGGTCGATCTGGGCTTCGTCGATGTCGAGTTGCTTTTGCTCCATCGCCTCGATGCCGAGGGCGAGCACGCGGTCCATCTCGATCAGCGTCGCGTAGACCTCGCCCGGGGCGGCGTCGGTATCCTTGGCTGCCTTCCACATCGCCGCCAGGGCGCGGGGCATGTTCAGGTCGTCCTCGACGGCGGCGCGGAATTCGTCGAGATACGCATCCACCGGCGCTTCGTCGCCTTCCGAGGCCGCCCGCAGGTCCAGCACGGTCCGTTTGAGGCGCGCCATCGCGCTGGCGGCCGCGTCCATGCCCTCCGACGAGAACGCGAGCTGCTGGCGGTAATGGGCGTTGAGCAGGAAGTACCGGTACGCCACCGCCTCGTAGCCCTTCTGCGCCAGCACGTCCAGCGTCAGGAACTCGCCGCTCGACTTGCTCATCTTGCCCCCGCCGCCGGCGTCATCCTTGGGCATCGTCAGGAACTCGCCGTGCATCCACACGTTGCACCACTTGTGCCCCAACGCGGACTCCGCCTGGGCGATCTCGTTCGTGTGATGGACTGCGACGTGATCAATGCCGCCGCAGTGAATGTCCAGCCGCTCACCGAGGTGCTTGATCGCCATCGTCGAGCACTCGAGGTGCCAGCCCGGAAAGCCCACGCCCCACGGGCTGTCCCACTCCATCAGGCGCTGTTCGCCCTTGGGTGAGAATTTCCATAGGGCGAAGTCGGTCGGGTTGCGCTTCTCGTCGGACATCTCCACGCGGTGCCCCGCCCGCAGACCGCTCACGTCGAGACGCGCCAGCTTGCCGTAGTCGTCCAGCTTCGACGTGTCGAAGTACACGCCGTCTCCCGTCGTGTACGTGTAGCCTTTCTCCTCCAGCGTGCGGACGGCGTCGATCTGTTCGGCGATGTAGTCGGTCGCCTTGCACCAGACGTCGGGCTCGAGGATGTGGAGGCGCTTCAGATCGTCGCGGAACGCCTGCCAGTAGAAGTCGGCGATCTCCCAGACCGTCTTGCCCTCGCGCCGGGCGCCGACGGCCATCTTGTCCTCACCTTCGTCCGCGTCGGACACCAGGTGCCCGACGTCCGTGACGTTCATGACGTGTCGGACCTCGTAGCCGCACAGCAGCAGCGCACGCTTGAGGACGTCCTCGAACACGTACGTCCGCAGGTTCCCGATGTGCGCGTAATTGTACACCGTAGGCCCGCACGTATAGAGGCGAACCGCCCCCTCCTCGATCGGCTCCAACTCTTCCTTCTGACGCGTCAGCGTGTTGTAGATCTTCAGGCCCATACGAAGTTCCGATGTCTGTGCAGTTTCCTCAGATGGGTGTTCCGCCTCGGGGTTACTCATCCGTCAGCAGCACGGCCGCCATGACGGCGATGCCCTCGCCGTGTCCGATGAAGCCCATGCCCTCGCCGGTCTTGGCCTTGACGGCGATGCAGGTCTCGTCGACAGCCAGCAGTTCGGCGATGCGGGACTGCATCTGCGGCTTGACGGGGCCGAGCTTCGGCGACTCGGCCAGGACCGTCACGTCGCAGTTGGCCACGCGGAGTCCCCGGTCGGTCACCACGGCCATCGCCTCGGCGACGAAGCGGGCGCTGTCGGCGCCCTGCCATTGCGGATCGGTGTTCGGGAACCACTCGCCGATGTCCCCGGCGGCCACGGCGCCCAGAAGGGCGTCGGTCACCGCGTGCAGGACGGCGTCGGCATCGCTGTGACCGGCCAGCCCACGAGCCGAGTCGATCGTCACCCCGCCCAGCACGAGCGGCCGCCCGTCCTCGAAGCGGTGCGAATCGAAGCCGAATCCAATCCTGTTCATGCCCCCAAGAGTAGTGAAAAGCACCCCCGCAGACAAGAGCGGAAGAGGATTGCGCCCCGCCTGCGCAAGCGACAAGTCCGGGATCGGGAGCAGCGGGCAGTCATGATGGACGGGGCTGTCATGGGCCCAAAATACCCTATAGTATCCATCTTCTCTATTTTATCAAATTACCTCAAGTTATCAAGTGGGGGCGTCCGATCTTATCTGTGTTATACAGATTACCTAGATTGACATTCGGATACGGGCCCGCAACGAAGGCAGCAGGACGTTGTATGGCGATAAGGTACCTTGGAATCATCTCTTACGCCGAATTGCGGGCAAACGAAGCCGGAAGCGGCCAGGATGGCCGAATCCGGGCCTGTCGGGAGCAATGGGCATTCCGACGGGGAAACAGGCTGGAAGCCTCGCAAGGACGGCAGGGCGGACGGCAGGAAACAAGGACGGCACATCATGACGATCGCAGAACTCTTCAGACAGTACCTCGAGCATCTCTTTGGCGGCAAGCGGTGTCAGGCGAGGGAATTGCTCTTCGCGGCGCAGGATCGGGGCGTGGCGTCGTCGAAACTGCTGACGAAGATCATCTGGCCGGCGATGGAGCAAGTGGAGAAGCTGTATCGCGAGCATGAAATCACGACGGTCATGGAACGGATGGCCACGCGGATCAACCGCATGCTGGCCGACCAGCTTCAGGGCTTCCTGGCGCGGCAGCAGAAACATGGGCGGCGGATGGTGGTGCTCTCGGGGCAGGGCGAGCAGGAGGAACTGGGGGCGCAGATCACGGCCGACCTGTTCGAAGCGGACGGCTGGACCGTCTGGTTCCTCGGCTCGAACGTTCCGAATGATGAGATTCTGCAACTGGTGGGGAAGTTGAACCCCGATATCCTGGCGATCTGCGGCGCGAGGGCGGAGGAGATTCCGAACGTCCGTCACCTGATTTCGCTGATCCGGGATGTAGGGATCTGCGACCAGATGCAGGTGCTGGCGGTGGGGGGCGTGTTCAACCGGGCCGAGGGGCTCGCCGACGAGGTCAAGGCGGACCTCGAGGCCAAGGACGTGACGGCGGCGCTGAAGACGGCCACCGACCATCCGGTCCGCATCCCGAAGCCCGACGTCCCGGAGCCCGGGCGCCGGCGCAAGCGGAAGAAGGCCCAGCCTTCCACGGCGAAGAAGATGCGTGCGACGAAGCAGGCCGTCAAGGCCTGATCGCAACCGCGGGACATTCCGCGTGTAAA
>CAZEJA010000130.1:0-7992 GCA_964512215.1 uncultured Planctomycetaceae bacterium | reverse complement strand
CAGCTCTGTCAGTGAAGCTGCTCCCGTCGCGCTGCCGGACGGGCGGATTCTGTACACACGCTGGGAGTACCTGGACAAGGGCGCCGTCAGCGTCAAGTGCCTCTGGGCGATGCGGCCGGACGGGACGGCCTCGGAGGAGGTCTACGGTGCGACGCTCTCCGTGCCACCGACGCTCATCTTCGGACGAGCGATCCCGGAGCATCCGGGCAAGTACGTCGTCTGCGGAACGCCGCACTACCCGCACGCCGGCGTGGGCACCGTCATCCGCCTGGACATGACGCGGAACATCCGCACGCGCGAGCCGATGACGTACATGACGCCGTATACGGACATCCGCGCCGAGGGCGGCTTCGATTTCCGCGAGGGCGAGGGGCCCTGGAAACGCGATCGCAGCGGGCGCGGGCCGCTGTTCCGCGACCCGTACCCGCTGTCGGACAAGCTCTTCCTGGTCGCCCATAAGCCGGCCGGTCCGAGCTGGACCGACGCGAAGGCGTACGCGCTGTATCTGCTCGATGAGACCGGCGCGGTTCGACCGGTGTATCGCGATCCGGAGACCTCTTGCTGGCAGGGGATGCCACTGCGGGCGCGGAAGAAGCCGCCGGTTCTGAATTCGGCGCGGGATGTGGAACTCGCCGCGAAACGGCAAGCCGTGTGCGTCGTCACCGACGTGTATCATGGGCTGACGGGGGTGAAGCGCGGGGAGGTCAAGTACATCCGCATTCTGGAGCAGATTCCGCGCCCCTGGGCGGCGCGGCGGCGGTGGAAGGGCGACCTGTACGACCAGCAGCACGTGTGTGTGACGAAGGACACGCACCTGGCGCTGAAGGTCCAGTACGGGGTCGTGCCGGTCGAGAAAGACGGGTCCGCCCACTTCGTCGTGCCTGCCGACCGGAACATCTCGCTGCAGGCGCTGGACGCCAACTACATGGCCGTCCAGACGGAGCGGACGTACGTCAACTACATGCCCGGCGAGCGGCGTAGTTGCATCGGCTGTCACGAAACCCCCAGCGACGCCAAGACATTTGTCTCAAAGGGTCAGCCGCTCGCGGTTTCGCGGCCGCCGTCCGTGCCAGGTCCGCAGCCGGGCGATAAGACCGCCCGTCGCACGCTGCACTTCCCGTCCGACGTCCAGCCGGTGCTGGACAAGCACTGCGTCGAGTGTCACAGCGGCGACGAACCCAAAGCTGGGCAGGACCTCAGCGGCACGATGACGGCGCTGTTCAGCGTCTCTTACGAGAGCCTCCTGCCCGAGCGCCGCGGCGGCAAGGGGCGGAAGAGGAACAAGTTCGAACTGGTCGGCCCGACGATCGGCGAGAACCACCCCAAGACGGGCAACGTCCACTATTTGCCCGCCCGGTCGCTCGGCTCGCACGCCAGCATCCTGGTGGCCATGCTGAGCAAGGGCAAGGTGAAGCTCCAGGACCCGAAGGATGCGGAGATCGCCGCCGGGCTCGCCGAGAAGCACAAGAAGATCAACCTGACGCAGGCCGAACTGCTCAAGATCACCAACTGGGTCGATACGAACGGCCAGTTCTACGGTTCCTACTGGGGCCGGCGCCACATCCAGCACAAGGACCACCCGAACTTCCGCCCCGTCTCGACGTTTGCCGAGGCAATCAGCACGACCCCGCCGATTCCGGAAGACGAACGGTAGGGGGGATAGGGACCAGGGACTCGGGACTTGGGACCGGGGAACGGCGGCAACGGGAAACCAGTCGACTGGTTGACCGGTGAACTGATCAACGGACGACACTCCTTCTCCGGGCGTTTTCGGCGCCCGCTCTGCGCTTCCGATGGAACCGGTCGCATGGTATGTGCGTCAAATCCGGTGAATGGAGATTGCCATGAACCGAGCGATCATAGCCGCTATTGCCATCCTTGCTGTATCTTCAACCACGCCCGCCAGGGACAAGACGAGCCCTCCCCCCGTCAAGTCTGTGGCGCCGGTAGTCAAGGGAGGGGCCGCGCTTGTCTACTGCCTGAAGGGCTCCCTTGAAACGGAGTCGCGTATGAACCAGTTCCGCGGGCCTGGACTGACCATCATTCACGTTCTCCGCAAAAGCGGCGAGATGCGAGTGTTGGAGACAACGGGATTGGCCTATTATCCGACGCGGCGTCAGCGATGGTCGGACTGTCGCCTGGTCAGCCTGCTTGCGAACGAGGGCTACCTGTACCTCGCCTTCTGGTGGGCAATGAGTTGGGATGTTCCGCCGCAGTCCATCATGAACAGACCCAAGAATGATCATGTCCTTGCTCGCGAACGCCACGGTCTGAGGATGGGGTTCCGGGTGATGGTCTACGAGTTGAAGTCCGGACGACGGATAGGCCAGCGGACGATCAGTGCGGAGGATGCCGCCAAGGCTGGTTTGCCGAAAACGCCGCCCGAGGAGACGTACAAGCCGGGGGTGCTTACGGTGAGTAAGGGCAAGGTGAGCGCGTATGGTTCTGTCGCTACGATCGAAGACGGGAAACTCACGTGGACTGACGCGCCCTCCACTCAACCCGCAGAGCCCGAAACCACACCGAACTCAGAGTGACCGGCAGTCGGCTAGGTAACCCGTGAACTAGGTAACCGGTTAACTGATTAACTGAGAACGTCACTCCCCCTCGGGATGCTTCGAGCGTTTCCTGCTCTTCGCCCCCTCGCGTTCCTTGTCGTGCAACTGCTGCTTCTTGTCGAGGTTCTTGGTGCGGGCGGCTTCTTCGGGGATCGGGGCCTTTTGGCGCGGGTCCTTGATCATCCGGACGTTGTCCCACAGGTACTCGCCCGGCGGCCAGTAGGAGTAGATGTCGATCCGCAGCCACTCGACGTTGGCCGGAAGCCCGCCGCGAGGGGGGAAGGGGGCCGAGAAGTGGTGCCACTCGCCCTTCTTGCCCTCGCGCAGGTTCAGGTACCAGCGGTAGCATTCCTGGCGGTAGCGGTCGGGGTGCTTCTTGACGTCGTCGTCTACGATGGCCTTGCGTTTGTCTTCCGGCAGGAGGGCGAAGGCCTGGGCGGTAAGCTTGCGTTCGACGAGCGACCGCTCCGGCAGCCCGTCGGCGCCGATGAGCTTCGCGCGGTTCAGGAAGCCCTTGATGAAGACTTTGGGCGACCCGCCCGCCTTGGCGCAGTCGGCCGTCACCCAGTAACGCTGCCCCGTGACGGGCTTGATCCACTCGCTGCGGAAGTGCACGCCCTCGAGACCCGCGACCGACCCGTAGCTGCTGTCCTCGGCGATCTTCGGCGGCTTGGTCGGGTCGGCCAGTCCCAGCCGGATGTTCCGCGTGTACTCCAGCCACGGGTCGCGCTGCAGGTTCGTCTTGACTCGCAGGATCGTGCCCCGTCCGGGCGGGCCCTTCTCCAGGAACGTCGAGACGTTGTCGGGCGGGTTCCAGCCAACGTGCCCGTTCTCGAAGTCGCCGTTGCGGTTCTCCGCCTTGAGCTTGTCGAGTCCCTCGGGCTCCGTCTCGTCGCCGTACTGCGGCGGCACCCACTCGGGCACGCCCGTGATCTTCTCGACAATCTGCATCCCGATCACCGCCCGCCACCGCAGGCTGTCGTCGGAGAGCGTCAGCTTCCACGTAGCCGGTGTGTCAGGCTTCGTCAGATCCAGGCACCGCGTATCGACCGTCACCGTCTTGCCGTTCTTCGTGACCGTCCCATAGATGCCGACGTTCAGCCCCAGTTGCGACATCGCCTTCGCGATGCTCGTGCGGTCGGCGTCGACGCCCATCGCGTCGGCGCCTTCCTGGCTGGTGATGCGGTCGAGCACGAAGAACTCCGTATGCCGCCGCAGCTTCAGGCGGATCGTGTCGGCCATCGCCTCCCCGTACCCGTGCTCGGCGCTGGCGAAGTCGAAGCAGATCACATACCCCTTCTTCGGCGTCTCATCCCCCGCCCGGCCCCGCACCTCCGCGCGCAGAACCCCCGCTACCCCAATCAGCCCCGCCAGCAATACCAGTACCCGCCGGTTCATGACGTCCTCGTTCCCTGTCCCGGGCTTTCCGCTTCCTCACGGTCGCGGCTCATTCGCGCGGTCCCTAATCGCCGTTCGCTAATCGCTATTCGCTGTCTTTCCGCTTCTTCAACTCCTCGCGCTTCTTCTCCAGCGCCTCTTTCGTGAGCTTCTCGCGCGTGTAATAGCTCTCCGTCCTCGCCCGCTCGGCCGGCAGGGGGGCTTTCTGTCGCGGGTCCTTGTACAGCATCACCTTGTCCCACAGGAACGTCCCCGGCGGCCAGTACGAGTAGACCTCAATCCGCAGCCACTTGACCTTCTCCGGCAGCCCGCCGCGCGGAGGGAACGGGTCGACGTAGTGTTTCCAGACGTCCTCCTCGTTACGGCAGGCGAGGTACCAGCGGTAGCACTCGCGACGGTAGCGGTCGGGGTGCTTCTTCGCGTCGGCGTCGATGATCTCGCGCTGCCTGTCGGGCGGGAGCTTGGCGAAGGCTTGCGGTGTGAGCTTCAATTCGATCATCGACTTCTCGGGCAGCCCGTCGGCCACGCCGGACCAGTCGTTGAAGCCCTTGACGTAGACCTTCGGGAAGAAGATGCCCGTGCTGCGGCCCTTCATGTCGGCCATCAGCCAGTAGCGCTGTCCCGCCGTGGCGGGAATCCACTCGCTGCGGTAGTGCACCCCTTCGAGGGCAGCCACCGATCCGTAGCTCGTGTCACGGGGGATGGTCGGCGGGTTCGAGGCGTCCTTGACCAGCCCCAGTCGCAACTTTCGCGTCCAGGCCAGCCAGGCCTCGCGCTCCAGGTCGGTCCGGACTCGCAGCACCTTTCCCCGCCCGGCCGGTCCGGGCTCGATGAACGTGCTCACCCCGTCCAGCATGTCCCAGCCCCTGGAGCCCGCCTCGAAGTCGCCGTTGACGTTGACGGGCTCGCCGAATTCCTCGGGCGGCTTCTCGTCGCCCGTCTCCGGCGGTTTCCAGCGTCCCTGCCCGCGGACGAGTTCCGAGACCTTCGTCGTCAGCACGCTCCGCGCCCGCTCCGTGTTGTCCGACAGTGTTTTCTCCCAACCGCCGGGCTTGGCGGGGTCGGTCAGGTCGATGCAGCGGATGTCCGCGGTGACGGCGTCGCCGCTCTTGGTCACCGTCCCGTACACCCCCAGGTTCGCGCCGACCTGCTCGTTCATCAGCTTGACGACCTTCGCGCGGTCGACCTTCGCGTCCAGCGGACCGGACACCTCGCGCGTCGTCAGCCGGTCGATGACCTCGTACTTCTGGCGTCGCAACTGCAGGCGGATGCTGTCGGCGAGCTGCTGGCCGTAGCTGGGCGGGGTGGAGACGAAGTCGAAGACGACGACGTAGACTTTCGGGGGGGTCTTGTCTCCCGTCTCACCCCGCACCTCCGCGCGCAGGGTCGCTGCTACCGCGATCCATCCCACGATCACTACCAGCGCTCGTCTGTTCATGATGTTCTCGCTGCCTGGGCCGGGCTTTCCGCTCCCTCACGGTCGCGGCTCATCTGCGCCGTCCCGGATCGCTGTTCGCCAATCGCTATTCGCTGACCCTTTGCTCCTCTATTCTACATAACGCAGAGATGTGGTAAAGTCTTGCGGCCGGGCCTGACTACGGCGACATCGTCGTTCCTGGTGGACAAGGAGAATGCGATGAGACTCTTCTGCGGATTCGTGCTGGTGGGGATCATGGCGGCCGGTTGCGGGCAGACGGTCGCGGCCGAGACCACCAAGGACCTGAACGGTCAGGACGTGAGGGAATTCACCTACAAGACCGCGTCCGAGACGGACCTGAAGCTCCATGTCCACTACCCGAAGGATTGGAAGGCGAGCGACAAGCGCCCGGGGATCGTCTTCTTCTTCGGCGGAGGGTGGAGCGGCGGCAGTCCGTCGCAGTTCATTCCGCAGGCGTCGTACTTCGCCTCGCGGGGCATGGTCTGCGCGCGGGCGGACTACCGCGTCAAGAGCCGCCAGGGCGTCACGCCCGACAAGTGCGTCGAGGACGCCACCAGCGCGATCCGCTGGTTCCGCAAGAACGCGAAGAAACTGGGCGTCGATCCGGACAGGATCGTCTCGTCGGGCGGCTCGGCCGGCGGGCACCTGGCCGCCTGCATGGGGACCGACTCGCGCCTCGACACCGAGGGCGAGGACACGTCGATCTCCGCGAAGGCCAACGCGATGCTGCTCTACAACCCCGCGCTGCAGTTCGCGGGCATCGAGAAGATGATGCAGCGCCTCGGCGCCGCCAAGGACAAGGCCGAGGCGATCTCGCCCACGCTGAATCTCAAGAAGGGCGATCCGCCCGCGCTGCTGCTGTACGGCAGCAAGGACTTCCTGCTCGAGCAGTGCAAGGCCTGGATGGCCAAGGCGGAGAAGATCGGGCACAAGTCGGAGCTCTACACCGCTCCGGATCAATCGCACGGCTTCTTCAACCGCAGCCCCTGGCTGGAGCGGACGACGAAGCGGGCCGATGAGTTCCTCACCAAGATCGGCTACCTGACCGGCGAGCCTACCATCCAGGAAGGCGACTTCAAGGACTGGAAGAAGCCCAGCGGCGGCACCCGCAAACGCCCCGCACGGAAGAAATAGTTGATCCGTGGGTGGCTGACGGGGACGTCGCCGAGAGGCAAGCCTACGCGCAGCCGGCGCCAAGAGGGACGCGATCCCCGAGTAGCGGCGCCTGATCAACGGAGTAACTGGTCAACCGATCAACTAGTTGCTACAATCTCGCCCATGACTATCGGGGATCACTTGCGTGCACACCTGCGCCTGCACCTTGCCGACGGGATCGGTGCGGTGTTGTTTGGGCGGCTGGTGGAGTCCTTCGGGAGTGCGGAGGCGGCGGCTGCGGCGTCACCGCGCCAGTGGCAGGAGGTGGACGGCATCGGGCCGAAGACGGCCGATGCACTGGCGGCGGTAACGGACGAGGACGTTGACACCGAACTCGCCGAAGCGGAGAAGCGTGACGTTCGCATTCTGACGCTGGGAGATGAGGGCTACCCGGCCGCCCTGGAGGCGATCTTCGACCCGCCGCGTGTGCTGTACGTTCGCGGGGAGCTGGAGGCGACCGACGCGGTCGCGCTGGGCATTGTCGGGTCGCGACGCTGCACGCACTACGGGCTCGAGCAGGCGGAACGTTTCGGGCAACTGCTCGGCCGGGCGGGCTTCACCGTGATCTCCGGCGGGGCGCGGGGGATCGACACGGCCGCCCACCGCGGGGCGCTGTCGGCAGGCGGGCGGACGATCGCGGTGATGGGCTGCGGCCTGTGCGAGACGTACCCGTCGGAGAACGGCAAACTGTTCGCCGAAATCGTCTCGGAGGGAAGCGGGGCGCTGATCTCGGAACTGCCCATGCGGACGAGCGTGATGAGCGGCAACTTCCCGACGCGGAACCGCATCATCTCGGGGCTGTCGCTGGGCGTGCTGATCGTCGAAGCCGCCAAACGGAGCGGCTCGCTGATCACCGCCCGCGAGGCGGCCGAGCAGGGCAGGGAGGTCTTCGCGCTGCCCGGACGCGTCGACTCCCCCCTCAGCGCGGGCACGATCGGCCTGATCCGCGACGGGGCCGTGCCTGTCGCGGGGCTCGACGATATCCTCGAGCACCTCGGCGAGGTCGGCGCGACGATGACGGCCGACGAACCCGACGCCAACGCCCTCCCGCCCGGCCTGACCGACACGGAGAAGGCACTGCTCGAAGCCCTCGCCGGCGGGGAACTCTCTCTCGACGAACTCACCCGCCGCACCGACGTCGTCCCCGCCGAAGCGACCGGCGCGATGACCATTCTGGTGCTGAAGGGACTCGTCGCCCAGAAGCCGGGGAATGTGTTTGCCAGGAAGCGAGCGAGCAGCGAATAGCGAGTAGCGATCAGGGGAACTGTCGGGCGCGAGTTAATCCGTTACTCAGTTGACCAGTTAACCAGTGGATTCCCGCCGAGGCAGATCCGTCGCCTGCGGCGCCGCGAGGCCAGCCCGCGCGGGGCGGCCACCGCAGGGGGAGCGGGCTTCGCGAAGCAAATCCAGATTAATGGGTATATCCTCCGTGAGGTGATCTCT
>CAZEJA010000129.1:0-8060 GCA_964512215.1 uncultured Planctomycetaceae bacterium | reverse complement strand
TTGACCGCATATTCCACGAACAGCAGATCGACGCGCCCGTGTTTCAGCACGTGGTCGGCCAATCGAAACGCCCCGGTCGTCGAGCAGGTCGACGAGATGCCCGCGTTGGTGAACGTGAAGCGTGTCTCGGGGAAACGCCGCCGGAGAATCTCCATCACCATCGGGCGATAGCCGTTCATCTCCGTGATCGACCCGCCGAGAAACGCGACGTGCCCGACCTTCTCCGTCTCAAAGCGAATCCGGGCGCTCCGGAATCCGCCCCGTAGATGAATGTTGGTGTCGGACATCGGCGCAGGGGCGTCCTCCGCGGCGGCGCAGGGCATCAGCAGGAGGAGCAATGCGAAGCAGGCAGCATGGGCGGACATCAACGCTCCTTTCGGCAGCGGGTAGGCGGCTGGCTTGTCCAGCCGTGTGGGTCCGGAAAAAGGGGACAGTCCCACACGACGGGACAGTCCCCATTTTCCTCAGCAGCATACGGGGTCGCCGATTCTCCGGCAAGGGCCTTGACTTGCGCGGCAGTTCGGATATGAATGGGGGCTCGTCTGTTCAGGCAATGGGATCACGCTGGTACTTGACAAGGAGCCAACCATGATGAACTCACGCACGTCCCTGGGGATTCTCGCTGTTGTGCTGGTCTCGGCCGCGGTGCTGACCGGCTGCGGGCCGAAAGGCATCTACACGCCGACGATCGCCGTCCAACTGCCCGAGAAGTACAACACCCCGGACGGCATGGTGCTGACGGAGAGCGGCGACATCCTCCTCTGCGTGCCGAACTTCGGCGACGACTCGCACCCGGCTGCGATCGTGCGGATCGACAAGGACGACAAGATCTCCGAAGTCTGCAAGCTGCCGACCCACCCCGAGACGGGCAAGGTCGGGCCCCTGGGCATCGATATCGGCCCGGACGGGAACCTCTACGTCGCCGACAACCAGGCTTTCAGCACCAACGAGCACAAGTCGCGCCTGCTGCGCGTGGTGATGAAGAACGGCAAGGCCGTCCGCACCGAAGCGGTCGTCACGGGCTTCGTCATGTCCAACGCCGTCGCTTGCCACGGCGACAGCGTGTACGTCACCGAGACGAAAATCGACCCCGACGCCTACCCCCTGCCCAGCGGCGTCTACCGTTTCAAACTCTCCGAGCTGAACGCGGCCAGGCCCATCAAGCTCCTTCCCGGCGGCAAGGACAAGCACCTCATCGCGAAGATCAAGACGATGAGCAAGGACTACCCCGTCGGCGCCAACGGGATGGGCTTCGACTCGAAGGGCAACATGTTCGTGTGCAACTTCGGCGACGCCGAGCTGCTGAAGTTCACGTTCGACAAGAAGGGCAACGTCAAGAGCCAGGAAGTCTTCGCCAAGGGCGACGGCATGAAGAGCACCGACGGGCTGAAGATCCATCCGAAGACGGATGACATCTACATCGCCGACTTCGTCGCCAACGCCGTCCACCGCGTCTGCGCCAAGACGGGCAAGGTGACGGTGCTGGCGATCAACGACAACACCGATGGCGCCGGCGGAAAGCTGGACAAGTGCTCGGAAGTCTGCATTCGCGGGTGCAAGGTATACGTCGCCAACATCGACCTGACGCTGTGGGGCAACACCTACGACGACCTCCACACGATCTCGGTCATCAACCTGAAGAAGTGCTGCGGGACCTGCAAGAAGGCGTGCTCCGGCGACTGCGGAAAGAAGGCCTGCTGCGGGACCTGCCAGAAGAAGAAGGCCTGCTGCGGCAAGTGCAAGAAGTAGACCGCGGCGCTACCGCAATGATGCGCATCGACACGTGGCGGGGCCCGGCCTCGCCACGTGTTTCTGCGCGGCGGCTGTACGACAGGAGAGACGCGGCATGAAGCGACGGGAGTTCCTCAAAGCGCTGGGGATCGGGGCGGCTGCGGCGGTTGCGCCGGCGACCCGTGCACACGGCGGCAAGCCCGAGCGCCCCAACATCGTCCTGATCCTCGTCGACGACATGGGCTGGACCGACGTCGGCTGTTACGGCAGCACGTACTACGAGACGCCGAACATCGATAAGCTCTGTCGCAGTGGCATGAAGTTCACGGAGGGCTACGCGCCGTGTGCGGTCTGCTCGCCGACGCGAGCGGCGATCATGACCGGGCGCTGGCCCGCACGAATCGGCGTGACCGACTGGATCCACTGCCACGACCGCCGCGCCGCCGAGGCGGCCAGGAAAGGCGTCAACCCCGAAGGCTTCGACCCGCCGCAGAACCGTCCGCTGCTGACGCCGATCAACAAGTTCTGGCTGGAGCACGACGAGGTCACCCTCGCCGAAGTCCTCAAGCCGCTCGGGTACGCGACGTGTCACGTGGGCAAGTGGCACCTCGGGCCGCGCGACTGGTTCCCCGACCGCCAGGGGTTCGACGTCAACATCGGCGGCTGCGACTACGGCGCCCCGCCCAGCTACTTCGACCCCTACACCCGCGGCAACCGGGGTATTCCCACGATGCCCTCGCGGAAGAAAGGCGAGTATCTGACCGATCGCGAAGCCGACGAGGCCGTCGCGTTCATCCGCAAGCATCACAAGAAGCCCTTCTTCGTGTACATGTCTCACTACGCCGTCCACTCGCCCATCCAGGCAAAGAAGGAGATGGTGGCGAAGTACCAGGGCAAGAAGAAGACCAATCAGAAGAACCCCACCTACGCCGCGATGGTTCAGAGCGTGGACGAGTCGGTGGGCAGGATCATGGCCGAACTGGACCGCCACGACCTGACGCACGACACGATCGTGATCTTCACGTCGGACAACGGTGGGGCCGTCCACTTCCCCGCGACGGACAACGCCCCGCTCCGCAAGGGCAAGGGCTACCCGTACGAAGGCGGCATCCGCGAGCCGTTCATCATCGCCTGGCCGAAGCAGATCGCCGCAAACACCGTCTGCAGCACGCCCGTGACGAGCATGGATCTGTTCCCGACGATCTGCGAGGCCCTCAGCGCCCCCCTTCCGCCCGGGCGGATCATCGACGGCGTGAGCCTCATGCCCCTGCTCAAGCAGCTCGGCGGGTGGAAGGCGAGAAGGCTGTACTGGCACTTCCCGCACTACTGGTGGGGCACGCGGATCAAACCTTACAGCATCATCCGCGAGGGCTCGTGGAAGCTGATCCGCCACTACGAGAGCGGGCGCCGCGAGTTGTACGATCTGGAGAACGACCTCAGTGAGACGAAGGACCTCGCAGCAGCGCGCCCGGACAAGGTCAAGCGGATGGACGCAAGCCTCGACGCGTGGTTGAAGCGGGTCGGCGCGAAGATGCCCAAGCGCAACCCGGACTACAAACCCCCGGCCGGGAAGGCCACCAAATGACGGCCAAGCGAATCCTGGCGTTCGGCGCACATCCGGATGACGTGGAATTCCGCTGCGCCGGGACGCTGGCGCTGCTCAGGGACGCGGGCTGGGACGTGGGGATTGCGACGATCACCGGCGGCTGCGGGGGTTCGACCGAGCATGACCGTGAGGAGACGCGACGGATCCGCCTGGCTGAGGCGGCTGCGTCGGCGGGAATCCTCGACGCGCCGTACTACTACGCGGGCGGCGAGGACATGGACGTCGACTTCCGTCACGAGCTGCGCGTCAAGGCGGTCCACGTGATCCGGGAGTTCCGCCCGGACGTCGTCATCGCCTGCGCCCCGGTGGACTATCACGCCGACCACGAGGAGGCGTCGCGCCTGGTTCGGGCGGCGTGTTTCTATGCACCGATCCCGAACTTCCCCGAACAGACGCTCCCGCCCATCCCATCCGTGCCACGCCTGTATTATATGTATGCCCGTGTTGACGCGCTCGGCCGAGAGCTGCCCGTACAGTTCCTCGTGGATATCTCCACGGTGCAGGAGACGAAGGCCGAGATGCTCGCCTGTCACGCCAGCCAGCGAAACTGGATCCGCGACCACCACGGGATTGACGATTACATGGAACGGATGCGGCGCTGCGATGCGGAACTCGGCAAGCGGGCCAGTGTGGCGGCCGCCGAAGCGTTTCACCAGCATCTCGGCGACGCCTATCCGCACGACAACATCCTCGGCGACGCGCTGGGCGAGAAGATACACATACCAGCGATTGGCGACTAGCGAATAGCGATTGGGGAACGACAACAACACGTGCCACCCAGCGGGCGCAGCCGCTGGGCTTGGGGAGAGTTTCCGGAAGCTGGACCCCTTGGTCCCTTGGTCCCTCAGTCCTTTGGTCCCTGCTGTTTCCCCTGATCGCTATTCGCTAATCGCTAATCGCTCTTGCACCTACCGGCGGGGGGCGCCGCGCTTCGGTCGCTCCGTCCGCTTGCCGGCCTGGATGGACTTGTCCGAAATCTCCGCGTCCTGGCCGCGAAGGTGCTTGGCGAAGAACTGCTGCATGCGGCGGTCGATTTCGGGATGGTTGGAGAACCCGTGCCCGGCGCCGACAATGTGCAGCAGCAGCACGTCGCAGCCGGCCTTGGTCAGGGCGGCCGTCAGCAACTCGGACTGGTTGAACGGCACGAGCGGATCGACCGTTCCGTGGGCGATCAGGAACGGCGGATCATCTTTCGTGACGTACGTGATGGGGTTGGCCGTGGCGACTTTGGCCTTGTTCTCCTGGATCGGCCCGCCGATCAGCTTCGATTCGGGCGAGTCCGGCGAGTCGTGCACCATCCGTGCCCCGGCCGGAGCCGTCGCGTCCATCTGCAGCAGGTCGGTCGGCCCGAACCAGTCGGCCACGCAGGCGACGCGCGTGGATTGCTCCGTGTTCTCGCCAAGCCTGCCGTCCATTTCCTTCACGCCGGCGCTGGTGCCCAGCATGGCCACCAGATGCCCGCCGGCGGAACTGCCCCACACCGCGATGCGGTCGGCGTCGAGATTGTGTTTGGTCGCATTCGCCCGAAGCCACCGGATGGCCGCCTTGCAGTCGTGGATCTGCGCCGGCCAGATCGCCTCGCCGCTGAGGCGGTAGCCGATCGACACGCCGGCGTAGTGGCCCCTCGCCGCGTAGGGCACGACCTTTCCGACGCCGCCAGCCTTGTCACCGTTCCGCCAGCCTCCGCCGTGAACGAACGCAATGACCGGCAGCGGCTTGTCCGACGGGGGCTTCTTCGGGAGCACGAGCGTCAGCGTCTGCTTCGGGTTCTTCGTCGCGGCGTAGGGGATGTCCCGATGCACGGCGACCGTCTCCGGCGTCCGGGCGCCCCCGCGCTTGTCGGGCTGGCCGCCCTTGGCTCGGCCGCGACGAAACGCCCGATCCTCCTCCAGTGTGAGCTGCCCGTCACCGTTCGTGTCGATGCGATCGAAAAGCTTCTCCCGCAGCTTGGCTGGGAATTCCTGGCGCGAGAGCTTCCCATCCCCGTTGCGATCGTTCTGCTTGAACAGCCGCTCGGCTGCATCCTGGGCAAACGCCGCCGACGCCGCCAGGACCGCAACCACCAGAACGCATAGCCCCGCATGTTCGCACCATCTCATGATCGTCTCCCAAGTCAAAGACATCCCGCCAGGCAGCGATACACAGAGTACAACGCAAGGGCAGTCCACGAATTACACGAATTACACGGATGAGGAGAAACAGCGGGGGAGTTTACAGAGGACTCGGAGGGTAGCTTCTCCTTGGATTCGTGTGATTCGTGTAATTCGTGGACTGCCGCCGTTCAGCAGATCGTCTTGAGTTTTCGGGGGTGGTTTGCGTATGCTTGTGTACCCCGAGCAAGACCCACCGGTAGCTCCCCGAGAAGACATCCGAAACCGGAATAGTCTGATGATTATGGAAGCCATGAAGTCCGGCTACGTCGTGTCGGACCTGCATCTGTTCACGCACCGCTCGACGGCGCACGACCGCATGGGCGAACTGCGCGCGACCGCGGGCGGGGCGGACTTCTTCGTGCTCAACGGGGACATCTTCGACTTCCGCTGGTCGACGCTCGCCGACGCCGAAGCCACCGCCGCCGCGGCGGAGCAGTGGCTGGAGGAGTTGGCCGAGGCGTTCCCGCACTGCCTGTTCCTGTACATCATGGGCAATCACGACGCGCTCGAGCCCTTCGCGCGCCAGTTGGACGACCTGGCCGGACGGCGCGACAACTTCCGCTGGCACCGCTCGCACGTGCGCGTGGGCGACGCGCTGTTCCTGCACGGCGACCGCGTGGTCGACGGCGGACGGACCGATCCGCTGTCGCGACGTCTGACGCCGATCGAGAAGCCCAGAACCAACGGGCATCACCTGGCCTACCGGGCGATCATCGCAACGCGTATGCATCGCGTGGTCTCGGCGCTGCACAGCCGGCGCTGGTGGGCAAGACGGATCCTCCGCAGCCTGGATTCCCACCACGAGGGGCTCGCCGACGGGCTGACGGACATCTACTTCGGGCACATCCACAAGTCGTTCTCCGACTTCGACTGCGGCGGCGTGACGTTCCACAACAGCGGCTCGACCGTCCGCGGCCTGACCTGCCGCATGCTCGCCGTGCGAACGTAGCGATTTCGGATTGTGGATTTCGGATTTCGGATTGGGACGCAGAAGCACCTTCCCCCATTCGACGACAGATCCACGCGGAGCGTATCCAGAGATCGTTGATCGGCGTAACGTTTAGCGGCGGGACGAAGGCCCGCCCCGTTGCCGTTCAACCCCCAATCCGAAATCCGCGATCCGAAATCCAAAATGGATAGCCCTCCCGCCTCTTCCGGGGCATAATAGCGGGCGAAGTCCACCTCCGGGAATCTTGCGCGGGAACGGAATCATGCTTTCCTGGTCGACGGCGTACTACATCACCGAGTGGGTCATTCGCCTGATCATGCTGGTCGTGGTGACGCGCCGCCGGCGGCCGGTGTCGGCCATGGCGTGGCTGGTGGTGATCTCCTTCCTGCCGGTTCCCGGGCTGATCTTCTACCTGATCCTCGGGCGCGACCGCCTTCCCCGCCGCCGCACCCGCCAGCACCGTCGTCAACTGCAGAAGATCTCCGCGCTGGGCAAGCGCCTCGAGGGACATCCGAGCATCGTCCACCCGCAGTTGGGGCCCGGGTCGAAAGCGGCGGCGGCTCTCGCCAGGAGCCTCGGCGACATGCCCATTCTCGACGGCAACGACGTGGCGCTCATCGGGCGGACGGAGGTCTTCCTCGATCGCCTCATCGAGGACATCGACGCCGCGAAGAATCACGTCCATCTGCTGTTCTACATCTACGCGCCGGACGCGACCGGCAAGCGCGTAGCCGACGCGCTCGCCCGCGCGGTCGCCCGGGGCGTGACCTGCCGCGTCCTGGTCGACGCGGTGGCCTCCAGACCGATGCTCAAGAAACTCGCCCGCCCCATGCGCGACCTGGGCATCGACGTCCGCGAAGCCCTGCCCGTAGGCCTGTTCCGTCGGCGCGTCGCTCGCATCGACCTGCGCAATCACCGCAAGATCGCCGTCATCGACGGGCGCGTCGCCTACACCGGATCACAGAACATCATCAACGCCGACTACGGCTTCCGGCGCCTGGTGTTCCATGACATGATGGTCCGCATCACCGGGCCCGTCGTACTCGAACTGCAACTGGTCTTCGCGAGCGACTGGCATTTCGAGACCGAGGAGATCCTCGACGGCGACGATCTCTTCCCCGAGCCGTACCTGACCGGATCCACCCCCGTCCAGGCCCTGCCCAGCGGACCCAACTACCCCACGGAGAACTACCAGCGCCTGGTGGTGGCCGTCGTGCATGCGGCGCGGGAGCGGGTGATTCTGACGACCCCCTACTTCGTGCCCGACGAGGCGTTTCTCCAGGCGCTGGAGACGGCCGTCCTGCGCGGCGTCGAGGTCGACCTGATCGTGCCCCGCAAGTCCGACCACGCGCTGGTGACGGCAGCGTCGCGGGCTTACTACGACGACCTGCTCACCGCCGGCGTGAAGGTCCACCTGTTCACCGAGGGCATCCTGCACACGAAGGCGATGAGCGTCGACGACACGATCGCCCTGATCGGGTCGGGGAACTTCGACATCCGCTCGTTCAAGCTGAACTTCGAGATCAACATGGTCTTCCACGGACCGGGCGTGACGGAGGAGTTGCGACGTTGGCAGCTCGACTACATCCAGTATTCGGACACCCTGACGGCCGAGCAGTGG
>CAZEJA010000128.1:0-8182 GCA_964512215.1 uncultured Planctomycetaceae bacterium | reverse complement strand
GATCAGAGCCCCGCAGGGGCGAAGGGATGTCGGACGCCGGAGCCCCAACGCCACCGACCCCGCGGTCGGGAACCGCGGGGTCGGGGTATATCGTACTTTCCGCTTCGCTCGTCGGGATCAGCCGTTGAGGAAGTTGTCGTTGATCGCCTTGTCGGAGTGGCGGACCGCTTCATTGGTGTGGACGTTGGCGACTTCGGTGATGATGGCGCCTTCCGGACCTGCGAACTGCCAGTGCCTCGCCCCCACGCGGTTCAGCGAGACGAAGTCGCCCGGCCCGGCGGGCACTTCGTGCATCGTGGTGGCCTTGCCGTTCATGTGGCACTTCGGGATGACAATCTCCTTGCTGAGGTTGGGCTCGCCCTCGCCGACGATGTGCGACATGCCGTAGCGGACCAGCCAGCCCTCGAGCTTGGCGGGGTTCGTCTCGCCCTTGAGGTGCCAGTGCTCGGGCAGCATCTGTCCGGGCAGAATGAACAGATCCATCAGCATGTACCGGTCCTTCTCGTTGTTCATCCACATTCTCGCGGCCAGCCCGAGCTTGGTGAACTGTCCCGTCCCGTAGTCCGACGCCCAGAGCTCCTCCTTCATCTTCGGGTAGATGGGGTACCCGTGGTACTTCATCATCGCGATGTAGGCGTCCTTGGCTGCGTCGACCTTGAACGTGCCTTTCCCGCAGTAGAAGGACGAGTTGCTGAAGCGGATGCCCGCCCCGCCCATGCCGCTCGCCTGCTGCGATCCGCCCGTCGCCAGTGCAGCCAACCCCACGCATGCCCCCGTGCCTTTCAGTACGGTCCGTCGATTGACTGCCTTGCGTCCCATGATCGGTCTCCCAACTGTCGGTGTCCTCGGTTCCTTCGAGATCGTAACAATGTCACACCATCGTAGTGCGGCGCGGGGAGAGCTTCAAATGATTCTCGCTTGCTCCACGGGAGGGCGGGGCGGTTGACAGGGAGCTGGCGGCGGGGTGTACTGTGCGGGCGGAGAATCCCTCTCCTCTTCGGAAAGGAACCCGACCCCGGTGGGCATGCGTGCGAAGAGACTGTCCTTCCTGAGATGGCCCGCGGGCCTGCTGCTGGGCGCCGCGGTGTTCAGCGGGATTCTCTACGGGACATCTCACCTGATGCGCCCGGACCTGGCGGCGGAGCGGACGCGCTACACGTCCGAACAGCTCGCCGCCGCCGAGACCGCCCGGGACGTCTCCTTCGATCCCGACAAGCCGCTCGTCCTGCACAAGGACGTGGACTACTCGCAGGGGGCCTCCGCGCCGTGGTATCCGAAGGGCGAGGCGCCCATCCTGGCCGACCTGGTCAAGCAGAGCAAGCTGCCCCCGGTGGCCGAGCGCGTCGGGCCCGAGCCCTGCGTGATGGAAGGCGTCGAGGGCATCGGCACCTATGGCGGGACGTGGATGCGCGTGGCCAACTCGCCCGGCGACGCGGGCATCGTCTCCAGCCGCCTGTCCTATGCCCGGCTGCTGCGCTTCTCGCCGCAGGGCTACCCCATCGTGCCGCACCTCGCCCGGAGCTACACCGTCTCGCCCGACAACCGCGAGTTCATCATCACGCTCCGCAAGGGGATGCGGTGGTCGGACGGCGCGGCCTTCACGGCCGACGACATCCTGTTCTGGTGGGAGCACGAGTGCAACGACCCCGAGATCATGCCCACGATTCCGGCGTTCATGGTCGTCGGGGGCAAGCCGGGCACGGTCGAGAAGCTCGGGACCTACCGCGTGAAGTTCAGCTTCCCCGCCCCGAACGGCCTGTTCCCGGCTTTGCTGGCGGGCCCTGCCGGACGAATCGTGGTGGAGACGCCGGCCCACTACCTCCGCACGTACCATCCGAAGCTGGGCGACAAGCTGGAAATCGAAGCGTACATGCAGGCCCGCAAGCTGAAGCGTCCGCTGGCGGTCTATCGCGACGTGAAGAACACCTTCAACCCCGAGCACCCGCGGCTGTGGCCTTGGGTGTACCGGACGTACAAGACGATGCCCCCGCAGGTGTACGTCCGCAATCCGTACTACGGCGTGGTGGACACGGCGGGCAATCAGCTCCCGTACGTCGACCGCCTCCTGTTCGAGGTCAAGCGGTCGGAGATGCTCGTGATGGCCGCGTCGTACGGCGAGATCTCGATGCAGGCGAGGCACCTGATGTACGACCAGTATTCGCTGCTGATGGCCCAGCGCGAGCAGTACGGCTACGACGTGAAGCACTGGTATCCGGGCGACCGCAGCGCGTACGTGATCAGCCCGAACCTGAACCGGCGCATCGACCCGGGCGACCCGACGACGAAACACAAGCACGCACTGCTGAACGACAAGCGCTTCCGACAGGCGCTGTCTCTGGCGATCAACCGGCGGGCGATCATCGACGCCGAGTACAACGGGCAGGCCGAGCCCGCCCAGGTCGCTCCCGGGCCGGCGTCGTTCTTCCACGAGCCGTCTCTCTACAGGAGCTTCGTCGAGTACGCCCCGGACCGCGCCAATCGCCTGCTGGACGGGATCGGGCTGACGCGGCGCGACTACGAGGGGTACCGGACGTTCCCCGACGGGCGTCCGATGACGTTCATTCTCAATACCTGCGAGTTCACGGGGGTCGGCCCGGCGCAGTTCGTGGTGGACGACTGGGCGGCCGTCGGCGTGCGGACGATGATTCGCGAGCGGTCGCGCCGCCTGTTCTACACTGAGAAGGCGGGCCTGCAGCACGACTTCAACGTCTGGACGTCAAACGGGGAGTTCTTCCCGCTGATCGAGCCGCGCTGCTTGGCGCCGGTCCGGAGCGAGTCGAACTATGCAATCGCCTTCGGGCGGTGGTACGACCGCGGCGGGATGTTCGGCGACCCCCGGGCGGACCGCGCCCACGGATGCATCGAGCCCCCCGCGGACCATCCGCTCCGCCGGGCGCTGGAGGTCTACGAACTGGCCCGCGCCGAGTCCGATCCCGTCCGGCAGCGCGAGATCTTTCGTGAGGCCCTGAAGATCGCGGCCGAGAACGTCTGGACGATCAATATCTGCACCCCGCCGCCCATCCTGGCGGTCGTCAAGAACGGCTTCCGCAACGTCCCACCCCAGGCGGTCTACAGTTGGGACTTCCAGTCCCCCGGCAACTGCGGCATCGAGACGTACTACTTCGAGAATCCCCAGGATTCCCCCGGCGCCATCGAGCAGATGAAGCAGGAGATCCTGGTCGCCACGCCTCCGCCGGACGCCCCGGTCGCGGCCGGGCGGCGCGGCGGCGGGTCCGGCGACGTCATCGGGGCGATCATCCGCTACGGCATCCTGAGCATCGTCGGTCTCCTGGTGATCCTCGTCGGCCTCCGCCACCCTTACGTCGGGCGGCGATTGCTGATCATGATCCCCACGCTGCTGGTCATCTCGATCATCGCGTTCACCGTCATCCAGCTTCCTCCCGGCGACTTCATCACGACGCGCATCATGCAGCTCCAGGAGTCCGGCGACGACGCGGACCTCGCGGAGATCGAGGAACTCAGGGACATGTTCCACCTCGAGGACCCGATGGCCGTGCGATACGCCCGCTGGATGGGCGCGGTGTGGTTCACGAGCTTCGACGAGAAGGACCAGGGCCTGCTGCAGGGCAACATGGGCCGCTCCATGGAGAACCAGAAGCCCGTCAACGACGTCGTCGGCGACCGCATCCTGCTGACCGTGCTGATCTCGCTCGGGACGATCCTCTTCACGTGGGCGGTCGCGATCCCCATCGGCATCTACTCCGCGGTGAAGCAGTACTCGGTGGGGGACTACGTGCTGACGTTCATCGCCGGGCTTCCTGCTGGCGCTGCTGCTGATGTATGCCAGCGCCGAGATCCTGGGCGAGCCGTTCTCCGGGCTCTTCTCCAGCCGCTACGGCGCGCAGCCGGAGTGGACGTGGGGCAAGGTCGCCGACCTGCTGAAGCACATCTGGGTGCCCATCGTCGTGCTGGGCGTGGGGGGCACGGCCCGCATGATCCGCGTGATGCGGGCGAACCTGCTGGACGAACTCCGCAAGCCGTACGTGGTCACCGCCCGCGCCAAGGGCGTACGTCCGGCGAAGCTGTTGTTCAAGTACCCGGTGCGACTGGCGCTGAACCCGTTCATCTCAGGTATCGGCGCGCTGTTCCCGCAGCTCGTCTCGGGCGGGGCAATCGTCGCGATGGTCATGAGCCTGCCCACCGTCGGGCAGCTCATGCTCAACGCCCTGATGGATGAGGACATGTACCTCGCGGGCTCGATGCTCATGGTGCTGAGCATCCTCGGCGTGCTGGGCACGCTGATCAGCGACCTGCTGCTGCTGTGGCTGGATCCGCGCATCCGCTTTCGGGGAGGGACGCGATGAGCGAAGCGACCCCCAACGTCGCCCCCGCCCGGAAGCGCGAGATCGGAACGCTGTCGCAGTGGCAGCTCATCCGCCTGCGTTTCTCACGCCACCGGTTGGCCGTCGGGGCGATGTCGCTGCTGGGCGTCCTGTACCTGCTGGCCGTCTTCGCGGAGTTCTTCGCCCCATACCCCACGCGATGGAAGGACCTGCCCCACGCCTACTGCCCGCCGCAGCCGCCGCGGTGGAGTTGGAGCGAGGGGCTCCACGTCGGCGTCGTCGAGCGCCGCGTCGACCCGATCACCTTCCGCAAGCAGTTCGAGGTCAACCCCGACCGGGTCGTCCCGCTGGGCTTCTTCGTCCGGGGCGAGCCCTACAAGCTCTTCGGGCTGATCCCGTGGAATCGGCACTTCTTCGGCGTCGACCTCGATGAGTGGACCGCACAGGGAGGCGACGCCGCGGCTGCGCCCACGTTCTACCTGCTCGGCGCCGACAAGTACGGGCGCGACATCTTCAGCCGCATCATCTACGGCTCGCGAATCTCGCTGTCCATCGGCATCGTCGCCATCGTGATCACCTTCTTCCTGGGCGTGATCATCGGCGGCATCTCGGGCTATCTGGGCGGAACCGTCGACAACGTCATTCAGCGCGGCATCGAGATCATCAACTCGTTCCCGCGCCTGCCGCTGTGGCTGGCGCTGGGAGCGGCGATGCCCGCGGAGTGGTCCTCGCTCAGCCGCTACTTCGCGATCACCGTCGTGCTCAGCCTCATCGGCTGGACGCCGCTGGCCCGCGTGGTTCGCGGCAAGCTGCTGTCCCTGCGCGAGGAGGACTACGCCGTGGCCGCCCGCCTGCTGGGGGCGGGGCACGCGCGGATCATCTTCCGCCACCTGCTGCCGGGCTTCACCAGCCACATCATCGTCGCCCTGACCATGCGCGTGCCGGTGATGATCCTGGGCGAGACCAGCCTGAGCTTCCTGGGGCTCGGCATCCGCGAGCCCATCGTCTCCTGGGGCGTGATGCTGCAGGACTGCATGAACCCGCAGACGGTGGCGACCTACCCGTGGCTGCTGCTGCCGCTGGTGTTCATCGTGCTGACGGTGCTGTGTTTCAACTTCTTCGGCGACGGCCTGCGCGACGCAGCCGACCCGTATGCATAGAGGCGAACCGTGACCGACGCTTCGGACAACGACGTGCTGCTGACGCTCGACGATCTCAAGGTGTCGTTCTACACCGAGGAGGGCGAGGTCCGCGCGGTCGACGGCGTGAGCCTCGCGATGCGCCGCGGGCGCATCCTGGGGCTCGTCGGGGAGAGCGGGTGCGGCAAGAGCGTCACCGCGTATTCCATCCTGCGCCTCGTGCAAAGACCGGGGAAGATCGTCGGCGGGAAGATCGTGCTCGCCCCGCGAGACGGCAAGCCGATCGACATCACCGCGCTGGGGGCCAAGTCCGACATGCTGTATACGCTTCGCGGGGGGCTGGTGAGCATGGTCTTCCAGGAACCGATGACCGCCTTGAGCCCGGTTCACACTGTGGGCAACCAGATCGCCGAAGCGATCCTGCTGCACCAGGACGTCACCCCCGCGGCCGCGAAGGAGACGGCCGTCGAGATGCTCGCCAAGGTCGGCATCCCGGGCGCCGAGCGACGCATCCACCAGTATCCTTTCGAGATGAGCGGCGGCATGCGCCAGCGCGTGGTCGTCGCGATGGCGCTGGCTTGCCAGCCGGAACTGCTCATCGCGGATGAGCCCACCACCGCCCTCGACGTGACGATCCAGGCCCAGATCATGGGCCTGATGAAGGACCTGCAGAAGGACATGGGCACGTCCGTGCTGCTGATCACGCACGACCTCGGCGTGGTCGCCCAGATGGCCGACGACGTCGCGGTGATGTACCTCGGGCGGATCGTCGAGCAGTCCGACGTGCGGTCGATCATGCTGGCGCCGCGGCACCCGTACACGATGGGGCTGCTGGCGTCGCTGCCGAGCCTGAGCCTCGACAAGGCCCGCCTGCCGTCGATCGCCGGCAGCGTGCCGTCGCTGCTGGAGGTCCCGCCGGGCTGCCCGTTCCATCCGCGGTGTCCGTACTGCGAGAAGGGACGGTGCGACGTGGGCGGCCCGCCGTCGCTGCGCGAACTCGCCGACGGGCACACGGCCGCGTGTATCCGCGCCGAGGAGATCGGGGCCTGCCCCTCGGGGGGGGAGGATTAGCGTCATGGTCAGCGAAACCACACCGCTGTTGCGCGTCGAAGGCCTGAGCAAGCACTTCCCGGTGTTCAGCAAGGGCTTCTTCAAGAGACAGGTCGGCGTCGTCAAGGCGGCCGACGACCTGCACTTCGATCTCATGCCGGGCGAGGCGCTGGGGCTGGTCGGCGAGAGCGGCTCGGGCAAGACGACGGCCGGGCGGACTATCCTGCGGGCGCTGGTGCCCACCGCGGGGAAGGCGATGCTGACCGTCGACGGGCGGACGGTGGACCTCGCGACGCTTCCCGCCCGCGACCTCAAGCCCCTGCGGACGAAGATGCAGATGATCTTCCAGGACCCCTTCAGCTCCCTGAACCCGCGGATGACTGTGGGCGACATCGTCGGCGAGCCGCTGGTCATCCACCGCCTCGCCCGCGGAAGCGCGCTGAAGGATCGTGTCGCCGAGATGCTCCGCAAGGTCGGCCTCAAGCCCGAGCACCGCACGCGATACCCCCACGCCTTCAGCGGCGGACAGCGGCAGCGGATCGGCATCGCCCGGGCCCTGATCGTGCGCCCGAGTTTTGTTGTCGCCGACGAGGCCGTCTCCGCGCTGGACGTCTCCGTCCAGGCGCAGGTCATCAACCTGCTGCAGGACCTCCAGCAGGAGTTGGAGCTGACGTACATCTTCATCGCCCACGACCTGAGCGTGGTCAAGCACATCTGCGACCGCGTGGGCGTCATGTACGCGGGGAAGATCGTGGAACTCGCGCCGACCGACGAGCTGTTCGAGGCCCCCAAGCACCCCTACACGCGGGCGCTCCTGTCGGCCGTGCCGGACCCCAACCCGGACCGCAAGATGAGCTTCGACCTGTCCGGTGAGGTGGCCGACCCGAGCGACCTGCCGATCGGCTGCAGCTTCCACCCGCGCTGCGACAAGTGCTTCGCCCCCTGCATCCGCGACGAGCCCCCGCTGCAGTCGCTCGACGAGGCGCGCCAGGTCGCCTGCCATCTCTACACCGACGCCTGAAGCCCTCCGTCAGGCCGGTGCTTCGCTGACGGCCCGGATCGTCTCGCTCGGCGAGCGGCCTCGGTGCTTCTTGTACAGGCGCGAGAAGTAGTAGGGGTCCTTGAAGCCGAGTTCATACGCGACTTCCCGGACGGTGATGTCCCGCCGGGCGGCGAAGGCTTCGTCGGCAAGATCGAGCTTCGCTTCGATCTGATACTGCAGGAAACTCCGCCCCATCGTCTGCTTGAACACGTGCGAGAGGCTGGAGACGCTCCGATGGAGCAGGCGAGCGGCGTCGGACGTCGTGAGCGTCTCGCTCGGATGCTCAGCCATGTACGTCAGTAGCGGCTGGATCGGGTCCAGCCCTCCCACGGCGATCAACCGCTGCGAGACGACGAAGTTCACCAGGACCGAGAAGACGCCCATGATGTCGCGCACCTGCTGGCGCGAATAGCGGGGCGCTTCGAGGAACGCATCCTGAAGGTCGTCGTTACCGTACTTCTCGGTCCACTGCTTGCGGACGGCCGCGTCGCACGTCTCGCCGGTGCGGAACTGTCCGATCATCATGTACCCGATGATCCGCTCGCCCGTCCGCACGGCCATGCAGCCGTCGACCATTCCGGCGTGACATCGGTACCAGACGGATCGGTCGGAATTTCTCGCGCGGCGCCATCCCTGGCGATCGCAGG
>CAZEJA010000127.1:0-8206 GCA_964512215.1 uncultured Planctomycetaceae bacterium | reverse complement strand
AGCGACAAGGACCGTGGGAAGCTGACATCCCGAACGTTCACGATCGCCGAGCGGTATATTGCGTTCCTGATCGGCGGGGGCGATCACGCGGGCAAGACCTGCCTGAACCTGGTCGTGGACGGCAAGGTGGTCCGGACGGCTGTCGGAGCGAGGCGAGAGAAGCTGTCGCGCGACCACTGGGACGTGGCGGACCTGAAGGGACGCAAGGCGCACCTGGAGATCGTCGACAACGAGACGGGCCCGTGGGGGCACGTCAACGTCGACGACATCCTCTTCACGAATCTCCCACCGGTCAAGCAGGAGGCGTTCTCGAAGGACCACCCGTACAACGGGGAGATGGCGCTGGCGTCACTCGACGCGAAGTCCGTCGCGGGGGCGGCGTGGACGGCGAAGGGGGCGTTTCTGGAGGAACTGCTAAGCGGCAAGCCGCGCGGACAAGCGGGGGCCTCGGGTCCGCTGGGGGAGGAGTTGTGCGGGACGGTGACGAGCAGCGTGCGCGTGGCGGGCGAGGCGTCGGAGACGCTGACGTTCCTGGTGACGTGGTGCTTCCCGAACCGCCACCAGGACAACGTGGGCACGCCCTGGGGGACGGCCGTCGGGGGCAAGGCGGTCGTGGGCAACCGGTACGCCAAACGGTTCCGCACGGCCGTCGATGTCGCCCGTTACGTCGCGAAGGACTTCGACCGCCTCATGGGCGAGACGTTCGCCTTCCGCGACGCCTACTTCGACACGACGCTGCCGTACTGGTTCGCGCAGCGCCTCGCCATGCCGCTGGCGAACCTGGCGACCGAGACCTGCCAGTGGTGGGCGAACGGGCGGTTCTGGGCGTGGGAAGGCGTCGGTTGCTGCCACGGCACATGCGCCCACGTGTGGAACTACGTGCAGGCGCTCGGGCGCGTGTTCCCGGAGCTGGCCCGCAGCGTGCGGACGATGCAGGACTACGGCGAGGCGCTGGAGACGTCGACGGGCGAGATCGCCCACCGCGGCATCCGCCCCGGTGCGCGCCGCACCAGGACGTTCCTCGACGCCCAGGCGGGGACGGTCCTCAAGGCGTACCGGGAGCACCTGGTCTCGGCCGACGACGCGTTCCTGCGGCGGAACTGGCCGAAGATCAAGCTGTCGCTGGACTGGCTGGTCGGGCAGGATGGCGACGGCGACGGACTGATCGAAGGGACGCAGCCGAACACGTACGACATCGCGTTCGTCAAGGCGAACACGTTCGTCGGGGCGCTGTACCTTGCGGCGCTGCGGGCGGGGCAGGAGATGGCCCGCCGGATGGAGGAAGGCGACTACGCCCGGAAGTTGGGGGCCATTGCAGAACGCGGCCGGGCCGGCAGCCTCAAGCGTCTCTGGAACGGCGAGTACTTCGTTCAGGACGTCCCGCTGAAGGGCATGCCCCGACACCAGTACGCCGACGGGTGCCTGTCCGACCAGCTTTTCGGGCAGAGTTGGGCGCACCAGGTGGGGCTGGGGCATCTCTACTCCGCCGAACACGAGCGAACGGCGCTGGAGTCGATCTGGCGGTACAACTGGGCGCCGGACGTCGGGCCGCAGAGCAAGGCCCATCCCCCCGAGCGGATCTACGCCCGCCCGGGCGAGAGCGGGCTGCTGCTGTGCACCTGGCCGAAAAGCAGGCATCCCGGCAACCACGCTGTCCGCTACCGGGACGAGGTCTGGACGGGCATCGAGTACCAGGTCGCCGCCCACATGCTCTACGAGGGCATGGTCACCGAGGCGTTGGCGATCGTGCGGGCCATCCACGACCGCTACGACGGCGAGAAGCACAATCCGTGGAACGAGATCGAGTGCGGCGACCACTACGCCCGCGCGATGGCCTCGTGGGGTTGTCTGTTGGGCGTTTCGGGATTCACCTACGATGGACCGGCCGGGCGGATCGGCTTCGCCCCGCGAATGACGCCGGAGGACTTCCGGTGCTTCTTCACGGCCGCTCAGGGGTGGGGCCAACTCTCCCAGGTCCGCACGGGCGGTCGCCAGAAGCAGTCCATCGAGCTTCGCTACGGGACACTGCGTGTGACGTCGCTGGTCTTCGAGGCGGCGCCGGGAGCGAAGGTGAGCAAGGTCGACGTTCGCATAGCAGGAAGAGCCATCCCGGCGACGCACCGGCGCAGCGGCTCGCGGGTGGAGATCTCGCTGTCACAGGAATGCACGATCCGGAAGGGCGAGTCCATCGTGGTGACGATGGCGTAGTGGGGAGTGCGGGATGCCGCAGAGGGGGGGCTACTTCGAGGCGACTTTGGCCAGCGCCTTCAACTGTTTGCGTATCTCGGCCATCTGGTCGTGAACCTTCTCCAGAGCCACACCCTCAAGACCGGCCCCGTTGGGAGCCCGGTTGGCGACGGCCTCCAGTTTCTTTGCGGTCGCCTCGAGGTCGGCGAGTTGATCCTGCAGGTTCTTCCGTTGGGCGGCGAGTTCCTCGGCCCGCGCCTTCTTCGCCCGATCGATCTCCCGCACATTGGCGGGGCGCACGGGCACGGGGGCGGGGAGCGTACGAGGGGGTTCGGGGCCCTCATGGGGGGCGGATTCACCGGGAGGAGCGGGCGGCTTCGCGGGAGGGGGCTTGGGCTTCTCCTTGGCGGGCTTCGTTGTGGCCGCGTTGGCGGGCTTGGGGCTGGTCAGGCCCATGATGTGCCCGATGAAAATCGGCAGTTCGGGCCCGGCTTCGATCTGGAACCGGATCGCATCGCCCACGAGCGTTCCCGTCACGGTCGTCCCGTTGTGCAGGCCGATCTGCACGCGACCGAACTCGTCGCCCTGGAACTCCAGGGAGGCGATTTCCGCGGGCTTGGCGACGACCTGCCCGTACTTGGTCTTGAGCGTCAGTGCGTCGGCCGCGATACGTCCGCGGAGGCGGTCTTCGTTCCGCAGCGTCATCTCGGCCAGGTCCGATTCCTTGGCCTCGGCGACCGAGAGCAGCAGTTGCGACACCAGGTGCCGCCGGATGCTCAACGTGGGTCCCAGGTCGAGCTTGAGTTCGAGGTCCTCGGCCACCAGCAGCCCCGACAGCACCGAGCCGTTACGGAACGTCACGCGGTGCAGCCCGCCCTCGGGGGTGTCGAGCACGATGGCCCGGACGTCGTCGGGGTCCAGCTTCACCGTTCCGTACTCGGTGTGGTACGTGTAGTCGATGTTGTCACGCTGGTAGAACAGGCGTTGCCCGCTGCGAAGCACGACGGCCTGCTTCTTGACGGCGATCTCGTCGGGGCGTTCGGTCGAAAGTCTGTAGGCCGCCGTCTGAAGCTTGGACAGCGGCAGGGCCATTTCGCTGCCGTTGGTCATCGTCAGCGTGAGCGGTGCATTGACG
The DNA here is from genome assembly GCA_964512215.1 of uncultured Planctomycetaceae bacterium. Classification (GTDB taxonomy): domain Bacteria; phylum Planctomycetota; class Phycisphaerae; order SM23-33; family SM23-33; genus CAZEJA01. The sequence continues at coordinate 4,884 of CAZEJA010000127.1, read as the reverse complement.
AACTTGCCCGCGACGACCTGCCCGTCGGTGAGCACGACCTGCACGTGCGGGTCGCTCGCGGTGGGCACGTTCAGCCCGATCACACGCCCCGCGGGCAGTTCCAGCTTGCCGTAGAAGGTCTCGATGACGAACTGTTTGTTGCGGATCGTCCCCAGCAGTTCATCGCCATTCCGCAGGACGGCCAGGTCGTGCTCCTCGCGTCGGGGCAGTTCGATGCTCTCGAGCGTCAGCGTCGAGCCCCCCATGTTCTGGACGATCCGCCGCAGCGGGGCGGGAATCTTCTGGAGTTCGCGCGAGAGCTTGAACTCCTCCATGAACTTGTGCGCCTCGGAGACCGGGCGGCGCTGGGCCTCGATGAGGCACAGCGCGACGGCCTTGCGGGCGGGGACCTTCAGCACGACGTTGTAGTAGATGTTGTCGCTGCCGTTGGAGAAGGTGAACTTGGGGCGCACCTTGGCGCTGCGGGTGGCGAACACATGAACCAGCGAAGGGCGCGACGAGCCGCTCGACCCGCCGGTGACGACGGCCCAGTCCTTCTCGCCAACGGTCCCGCCCCCCGTGGAGGTGCGGACCGACTGCACGGAGTCGCCGAGGTTCGAATAGTACTGGATCGTCAGCGACTGCTGCTGGCCGGACGTGTTCTCGAAGATGTCGATCCAGCGGCAGTAGCCGATCTTGGCATCGACGTAAATGCGTCGCGACACTCTCATCGCCCCGGTGGCCCACGGGCCGTACTCCACCTCTCGCCCGTCCTTGCTCATCCGCCCGTTGGAGGACCACTGGAACTGCGTGCCGTTGACGCGGAGCTGCATGCCGCCGTCGTAGGCGTCGTTCGTGCCGTCGTTGACCTGCCCGTTGCAGTTGATGTCCCAGCGGAAGCCCAGCGAGTCGTTGATCGACCAACTCGTGCCCACGCTCTTGCCGGCGGGAATGTGAATGCCGCTCTTCTCGGCGCCCATCGCCATCGGCGGGGGCGGGGTGATAACCAGGACCTCCCCCCCGGCGAAGGCGGCGGCGGTCAGCAGGAAGACGGCGGCGGTCGATGCGCTCGTGCGGTTGCTCATGTCGGGTACTTTCGGCTGAGGCCTAGCGGGGGCCGAGCTGTTGACAGCCCCACGCGACCGGGTGGATGGGCTCGAACGTATTCATCGCGCCCGGGTTGCCGCCGATGTGCTCGAGGATCTCCTCGATGCGGTGGCGGACCTCGGGGTCGTCGCTCTTGGCGTACTTGCCCAGCAGGGGGGCGATGGCGGCGCCCATTTTCTTGAGTTGCTCGGTGGCGTCCTGGCGGTCTTTGTAGCTCTCCGCCGACAGCCGGGCCACCAGCTTCTCCACCTTCTTTCGCAGCTCGCTGGGCGGCAGGGGTTGGGGCCGAACGAGGCTGGCGAACTGCCCGGCATAGACTTTCAGAACCGGGCCCGGGATGATCTGGAAGGTCAGCTCCCTCTTCGTAAGCTGCCCGCGGTAGACCGAGCCGTTCCACATTTCCATCCGCGCCCGCCCGAGATGCGTGAGGCTGAACGTCATCGACTTGACGCCCGCGGGGCTGGGCTGGACCGAGCCCAGTTCGCTGCGAAGCTCAATCTTGTCGGCCAGCAAGCGACCGTAGAGCTCATCGCCGTTGGTCAGGACCGCCCGCGTCAGCGTGGGGTCGGGCTTGTCTTCCTGGGCGAACTGCATTCGCGCGATCATGTTGCGCCCGACGTCGAGCTTCGGGCCCAGCTTCAGGGGCAGGGAGATCTTCTCGGGCTCGAGGAACCCGCCCAGACGCGACCCGTTGAGGAAGGTCACGCGGTGGATGGCGTTGCCCGCGTTGTCGAGCGAGACGGACAGGATGTTCTTGCCCGCCAGCTTGACCAGCCCGTGGCGTGTCCGCAGCGTGAGGCTGACCTTCTCGGGGTCGAATCCCACGCGGTCGCCCGAGCGGAGCATCGCGATGGGCCCGCCGAAGGGGACTTCCTCGGGGCGCTCGTCGCTGACGCGGAACGACCACTGCTGGATACGGTCGAAGGGCACCTGCAGCGTCCCGCCGTCGGCGATCTTGAGGGCCAGCTTGGTCTCGGGGATGCGCCCGCAGATGATCTGTCCGTCGGCCAGCAGCACCCGGGCAACGTCGCCCGTCTCGCCTCCCAGCGCCATGCCCACGGCGTTCTTGGCGGGCACGTCCAAGGGCCCGAAGAAGGTCTCGACGCGGAAGGCGTCGTTCGCGACCGTACCGAACAAGGGATCGCCGCCCTTGAGCGTGACCATGTCGTACAGTTCCGACCGCTCCAGTTCCAGCCCGTCGACGCCGCCGACGGCGTTGAAGTTCACGATCATCTTCCGCACCGCCTGGGGCAGGTCCTTGAGCACCTGCGAGGGACGGAACCGCTTGATCGTCTTGATGTGCGCCGCCGTCGTGTGGTTCTGCGACTCGAAGTAGCACAGGACGATCGCCTTGTTCGCCGGGACCGTCAGGTTCCAACGGACGTAGATCTGATTGTTCTGAATCTGCAAGGTCGGCCGCATCTTCGACCGCTTGTCGGCGACGATGTGCAGCAGGGGGGGCGTGTTCTGCCCGCCGCCCATCGCTTCGGTGATAAACGCCCAGCCCTTCGCGACGTCCGTCTTGCCCACGACCGGCCAGTTCGTGTTCGTGTAGATGCTCACCTGAACGGTGATGTCCTGCCCGGTGGGATTCTCGAAGATGTCCAGCCACCGGGCGAGGGGCTGGTCCTTGTAGATCTTGATCCGCCGGGAGATCTTCAGGTTGTTGCGACTGTAGGGGCCGATCTCGACCTCATCGCCCGCCTTGTTCATATACCCGTACCCGCTGGAGCGGACGTTCAAGCCGTTGACCTGGCAATACAGGCCGCCGCTGTAGGCGTAGTTCGTTCCCTGCCCGATGGTTCCGTAGTACTGGATATTCCAGCGGAACCCGCCGCCGCAGGTCATGTTGCGCTCGAAATTCACGCGGTTGGTACGCGGGATGTGCAGCCCCCCCTTGGTCTTCCCGGAGGAAGAGGAGGCGGGGGCGGGAGGCACGGGGAGTCGCCCGACCACCGTGCCGGTCACCAGGATGACGCCGAACGCTGCAATCCAAATGGGTCGATAGAGATGTGCACGCATGGTGCTATTCCTTTGTGCGTTGCGGGGCCGGCGCAGCGCCGACCGCCTCACTATGGCTTATGACGACCCGACACCGCGGTTGTTCCGCTTCAAGCCGTATTTTTCTTCGGCGGGCGCGGACAGAACTCGCCTGCAAACCGCCAAAACGCTATTATGGGCGATGCGCGGAGCAATTGCTATGAGAATCCACCTCGTCGCTCTCGACCTCGACGGAACGCTGCTGAACTCCGCCAAGGAGATCACAGACGCCACCGAGGCCATCCTTCGCGCCGCCCGACAGGAGGCCAATCTGCGGATCGTGCTGGCGACCGCCCGCCCGCCGCGCAGCGTCATGCCTTACTATCGGCATCTCGAACTCGATACCCCCATGATCAATTACAATGGGGCCCTGATCTACGATCCCCCGGGCGGTCGCGTCATCATGCACCGCCCGCTGTCGCTGAAGACCTCCCGGCAGATCGTCCGCATCGCGCGGGGCGCCTACCCCGACGTGCTCGTGTCCGCCGAGATCCTCGACCGGTGGTACACCGACCGCCTGGACCAGACCTACCTGACCGAGACGGGCAAGAAGTTCCAGCCGAATGTGATCGCGCCGATCAACCAGTGGCTGACGCGGTCGGTGACAAAGATGCTGCTGCTGGGCGAGCCGGGGCGGTTGGCCGAACTGGGACGCATCATCCGCCAGGATCTTCTCCACCAGGTTTCCGTCGTCCAGACCGAGGACGTACTGCTGCAGGTGACGCACCCGACCGTCTCGAAGGGGCAGGCCCTCCGGACGGTCGCGAGCGAACTGGGCGTCTCGCAGGAGACGGTGATGGCCATCGGGGACAACGCCAACGACGTGAGCATGCTGAAGTGGGCGGCGATCGGGGTCGCAATGGCCAACAGCGCTCCCAAGGCGCTGGATGCCGCCAATTTCGTGGCGGAGCATCACGACGTCGACGGGGCGGCCAAGGCGATCCGCGATCTGATCCTCCACGGGCTGCCGGAAGCCTGAGCGGTCGCGGAGTTGAAACGCGACGCACTTCCTCGTAAAGTAGGCGAAATCATGGGCATACGCGTGATCGAATCCTCCGACCCGTTACGTGACCCGGCCGTTGTGGCCGTGCGGGATGTGCTGCGCGCAGGCGGGCTGACGGGAACCGACGCAGGCGGCGTGGACGTAGCTGCGGTGGTCGCCGACGTGATCGCCGACGTGCGGGCCCGGGGGGATGCCGCCGTCGCCGATCTGACCGCGAAGATCGAGAACGTCGAACTGACGGGCGAGCAGTTCCGCGTGCCGGCCGACCAGATCGCCGCCGCCCACAGCGCCGCCGACGCGGGCTTTCTGGACCTCATCCGCCGCGTGGCCGCGAACATCCGGGAGTATCAGGAATCGATCCTGCTGTCCGACCCGCCGCTGCTGCGGCGCGGGTCGCGGGAGTTGGGCGTTCGCTACACCCCCGTCGACCGCGCGGGCGTCTATGTTCCCGGCGGAAGGGCGCTGTATCCGTCGACCGTTCTGATGACCGTCGTGCCTGCCCAGGTCGCGGGTGTGCCGGAAATCGCCATGCTCTCGCCGCCCACCGGCGGGGAGATCGATCCGATGGTGCTGGCCATGGCGGGGGCGTTGGGCATCGAAGAGGTCTACGGCGTCAGCGGCACGGCCGGTGTGGCGGCGCTGGCGTACGGGACCGACGCGATCCCCGCGGTGCGGAAGATCGTCGGCCCGGGCAACGCCTTCATCGCTGAAGCGAAGCGACAGGTCCTGGGCGCCGTCGGCATCGACAGCATCGC
>CAZEJA010000126.1:0-8290 GCA_964512215.1 uncultured Planctomycetaceae bacterium | reverse complement strand
AAACGAGGCCTCATTATATATGAACTGTGGTTTTCATCCGGGAAATCCGGGATCACCTCTAACCTCAGCATTCTCAGTGTTCTATCTCTTTCAGGCGATACCAGCCCCGACGTCCACCCATCCGCCTTCACGGGCACTTCGGAGGATCGCGTCGCAGAGGACGATCTCGCGGTGCCCGTCGGCGAAGGTCGGGAACGTCGCCGGGGCGGCGAAGTCGCCCGCGGCGATGTAATCGTAGAACGACTTGAAGCATTGCTTGAACGTGTCGGGGAAGCCTTCGTTGTGCCCGCCCGGGTAGTTCACGTAGGCGGACACTTCGGCGGATAGCAGCCCGGGGTCGCGCAGCAGCATCTCGTTGGGCTTCTCGCGGTGCCCCACCCACAATTCGTTGGGGCTCTCGCTGCACCAGGCCAGCGCCTGTTTCGACCCGGCCAACTCGTACCGCAGGCAGTTCTTCCGCCCGGCGGTGACCTGCGAGGTCCACACGCACCCGCGGGCGCCGCCGACGAACCGCAGCAGGATGCACCCGTAGTCATCCGTCGTGATGTCCACGGGCTCGGTCGCGACGGGCTCGGCTGACTCCTTGCCGCTGAACGTCTCCACCTCGCCGGTGGGTCGTTTGCGGACGGGGAAGACCGTCTTGAGATCCGCACAGACGCTCTCGACCTCGAGCCCGGTGATCGCGTGGATCAGGTCCAGCCAGTGCGTGCCGATGTCCGACACCGACCGCAGCTCGCCGCCCTCGCCTGCGAGAACGCGCCAGTTGTAGTCCGTGTCGTAGAACAGCCAGTCCTGCACGTAGCTGCCGCAGACGTGATGCACGTCGCCCAGCTCGCCGCGGCGGCGCATGGCGGCCGCTTCCAGGCACAGCGGGTAATAGCGGATGTTGTAGTTCACGCCCGCCGCCAGTTGCGTTCCCGCCGCCTGCTCGACCAGCTTCGCCGACTCGTCCGACGTCATCGCCAGGGGCTTCTCGCACAGCACGTGCTTGCCGGCGTCCAGCGCCTTGCCCGCCATCTCGAAGTGCAGGCGGTTCGGCACGGCCAGGTGCACGGAATGCACGTCGGCGTCGGCGAGGACCTCGTCGAAACTCGTGTACGCCTTCGGCAGGCCCAGCGCGGCGGCGGCCTGCGTGGACTCGGCGTCGTCGACGCCGAGAATGCCCGTGACGTTGACCCCCGCCCGTTGCAGGCCCTCCACGTGGACCGGCCCGATGAACCCCGCCCCGACCACCGCTGCGTTGATGTCGTACATGCCTGTCTCCCTGCTCACAGTACCCGTGCGCCTCCGGATGGGCCCGAGGTGCAACCCGGTGATTCTCCGCCGCTCGCGTGAGACTGTCAAGGTTCCTTCCCTCCGCAGTCCGGATCGGTATACTGTCCCGCGATACCCCCGGAGACAGCAGACACCATGGACAGTCGAACGCGCGTACAGAACGTCCTGGCCCGAAGGCCCGTGGACCGCGTCCCGATGCACGATGCGTTCTGGGAAGACACGCTCGCCCTGTGGCGCACGCAGGGGCTGGGCGAGGCCGACCCGTGCGATCGGTTCGACATGGACTTCGACGCGATGTACCTGGACCTGTCAGCGCGGCAGGAGCAGAAGGTGCTCGATCAGGACGGGCGCCTGGTCACCGTTCAGGACCGGGCGGGGTACGTCGTGCGGAAGTTCATCGGCAAGAGCCGCTCCCTGGAGTTTCTCGACCACTGCACCAAAGACAAGGACGACTGGCCGCGGTGGCGAGAGCGACTCACGCTCGACCCCGACGGCAGCGGCGAGGGGCGGCTGGACCGGGCGTCCTACTTCATGCACCTGCCCGGCTACCCCACGTGGGACGGCGCGAAGGCGATCTACGACGAGATCCGCGCGCGGGGCAGGTTCCTGCTGTTCCACGCGTACGGCCCGTGGGAAGCGACGTGGCGCCACCGTGGAATCGACCGCCTGCTGCTGGACATCGCGCTCGATCCGGACTGGGTGCGCGAGATGGCGCAAGCCCACGTGGATCTGCTGATCGAGGTCCTCGCCCACGCAACGGGCCTGGGCATGAAGCCCGACGGGCTCTTCCTGGCCGATGACTTTGGCTGCACGCGCGGATTGCTGTTCTCGCCGCAGATGTGGCGCGACATCTACAAGCCGGTGTACGTGCAGCTCGCGAAGTTCCTCCACGACAACGGCATCTCGTTCTGGCTGCACTCGTGCGGCGACGTGCGCGAGTTGATTCCGGAGTTCATCGACGTGGGGCTGGACGTGCTGCAGGCGCTGCAGGTGTCGGCCGGCATGGACGTGCGGGAACTGATCCCGCAATACGGACGGGACCTCGCATTCTTCGGGAACATCAGCGCGGCGGGCATGAGCGGCCCGGCTGACGACGTGGAGCGGGACATCCGCGAGAAACTCGCCGTCGCTCGCGAGCATGGCGCGTACATCTATCACAGCGACCATTCGATTCCACCTGAAGTCTCCTTCGCCCGATACCGGCAGGTCATGGAGTGGGTCCGCCGGTACGGCGGGCCGCCGACACGGTAACTTCGCTGCACGCCGGTCAATCGGACAAGTGCACAGCCGCCTCTCGCGCCCTATAATATCTGTGGACAGTCACATCTGCCGCCGGCGGGAGTGCAGCCGATTTGAAGAGCCTGAAACGAAGACTGGGACTGCGGGAGACGTTCTGCATCGCCGCCGGGGCGATGATCAGTAGCGGTCTGTTCGTGCTGCCCGGGCAGGCGTTCAAGGTCTGCGGGGCCGCCGTGGTGCTGGCCTACGGGCTCGCGGCGCTGATGGTCATCCCGGCGCTGCTCTCCCAGGCGGAACTCGCGACGGCCATGCCCCGGAGCGGGGGCACGTACTTCTTCATCGAGCGGAGCATGGGCGCCCTGCCCGGAACGCTGGCGGGCCTGGCGAATTGGCTGTCGCTGGCGCTCAAGAGCGCGTTCGCCATGATCGGCATCGGGGCGTTTGCACAATTGATCTGGCCCGACGCGGACCTCACGCCGGAGCAGTGGGAATGGCTGATCAAGGGCGTCGCCATCGTCTTCTGCGTCGTCTTTACGGCGCTGAATGTGTTCAGCGTTCGGATGGCCGGGTGGCTGCAGGTGGTGATGGTCTTCGGCCTGCTGGGCGTGCTGGGCGTGTTCGCGGTTGCGGGACTGCCGAGCATCCAACAACACCCCAATTTCGACAACGTCCTGGGGAAAGGCTTCGACAGCGTCCTCGCGACCGCGGCGTTGATCTTCGTCTCGTTCGGCGGACTGACGAAGGTCGCCGGCGTGGCCGAGGAGGTCCGCCGTCCCGGGCACAACGTTCCCCGGGCGATGTTCCTGGCCTACATCGTCGTGTCGCTCCTGTACATTCTGGTCGTCTTTGTGGTGGTCGGCGTCATGGACGCGGAGCAACTCTCCGCAGGCCCCTATGGGAACCTGACGCCCGTCAGCGTGGCCGCGGGGAGTTTCTTCGGACGCGGCGGGCTTGTGGTGCTGTCCGCCGCGGCGATGCTGGCCTTCGTCACGACGGGCAACGCCGGCATCCTGTCGGCCTCGCGAAGCCCGTTGGCGATGAGCCGCGACGGGCTGCTGCCCCGGCGTTTCGCCAAGGTGTCACGCCGCTTCGGCACGCCTTACGTCAGCGTCCTGCTGACCGGCGGATTCATGATCGCCATGATCGCCCTGCTGCGGATCTCCGACCTGGTCAAGGTCGCCAGCACGATGATGCTGATCCTGTTCCTGCTGGTGAACGTCGCCGTGCTCGTCATGCGCGGCAGCCGCCTGCAGAACTACCGTCCCCTCTACCGCAGCCCGTTGTACCCGTGGGTCCAGATCGCAGGCGTTCTGATCTACGCCGCACTCGTGGGCATGCTCGCGGCCAAGCTGGGCCCCGTGCCGCTCCTGACGGCCGGCGGGTTCATCGTCGCCGCCCTGGTCTGGTACTTCGTCTACGTCCGCCCCCGAAGCAGCCGCGAGAGCGCGCTGGTCTACATGGTCCGCAACGTCGTCGCCAAGGAAATCTACCGTAGCGAACTCGAGGCCGAGCTGCGCGACATCGCGATCCACCGCGACGAGGTCGCCCAGGACCGCTTCGACCACCTCGTAACCGACTGCGACATCCTCGACCTGCCCGACGCCGCGACGGCGGATGAGCTGTTCGACGTGGCGGCCGAAATGCTCGCGCTGCGACTCCACAAGAGCAAGGAGAGCCTCGTCGAGGGCTTCCGGAATCGTGAAGATACCTCCAGTACCGTGATTCAGCCGGGCCTGGCGATTCCGCACGTCATCGTGGAAGGCAAGGAACTGTTCGACATCCTGCCCGTGCGGTGTCGCGAGGGCATCCGCTTCGCCGAGGACCAGGCGCCCGTGCAGACGGCCTTCATCCTCGTCGGGTCCGCCGATGAGCGGAACTACCACCTGCGGGCGCTGATGGCCATCGCGCAGATTGTGCAGGAGAAGGGGTTCCTCACGCGGTGGTTGGAGGCCCAGTCGCTCGAACACCTGCGGGACATTCTCCTGCTGTCCACGCGAACCCGTGACGGCGCGAAGAAGTAGGGTCGGCCCGACGGATCAAGAAGTGGGCGCCGCAGCTTGCTTGCCCTTAACCGTCCGATCCGCGGGGGCCTTCCTGGGCGCGGTCTTGTCCACGATCACCACGACGCGCCCGCTCTGCACCAGCGCCGAGAGATGCCCGTCGGCCAGAAGCTTGCGGGCGTCGTCGTCGGAAAGCACGAGCGTCGTCGTGTCGTCCTTGCCGGCCCGCAGCGCGCGGACGGCGTGGCGCCGCGGCGCGGGGCCGGCCCCCTCGGCCGGGCGAATCGCCAGCTTCTCGTACGTCAGCTTTGTCCTCGCGTACGCACAGGCGCCGTGTTCGACGGCGATGTCCTTCGGGACGGTTTCCACGTCGATCAGGATCTCCCCCGCTTCGCTGATGACCAGGGGGTAGAAACAGGGCGTGAAGCCCGACCCGCGGGCGTCGATCACCAGCACCTCGTCTTTCGCGTCGTCGTCCTTGGCGGGGTCGGTCCAGGCAGCGCGTTTGCGGGCCTTCACTCGCTGACGGTGCGCGGCCACCTGTTCTTCGTACACGCCGACGGCGACGCTCTGGATGCCGAACATGGGTACGTGCACTTCCGCGATCCGGTAGATCCGCCCGTTGCGCTCCTGGGAGCGTTCGCGCGTGATCTTGTAGTCCTTCAGAATGCCCTGAATGGTGACCGTGCCGCTCCGCAGCCCGTCGACCCGCCCGTTGGGCCCGATGCGCACCCCGGCCGACATGGCCAGCGCGTTCCGCAGCGCGATGACCCCCGCCGCCCGGCGAGCCATCAGGGCGTCGACGGGACGCCGCCCCGCCTGCAGGGCCCGCCCGAGCGTGACGATCGTCCGGTTCGACCAGTCCACGTACGCGCGGGTGCGCTCGTCCTCGACGAGAACGGTCCGGTGCACCTCGAGCCCGGTCAGGACGGTCGCGTCGACGCCGTGCAGCTCGAAGGGCGCCCGGGGCTTGTCCTCATCCGCCCCGCTCGCCAACGCACCCGCGACGACCAGCACCGCAGCCCCCGCCCATCGCGCCGCTCTCGCACTCGTGCTCGACATGATCCGCTCCTTGCGTACTCCGGACGCCCGCGCACAGCCGACGCGCCGGGGAAGGTTCGTGATTCGCTCCCCTCAGTGTAGCCGTCGACATGGACGATCACAACGCCCGCGAAGCGCATCACGCGCGGGGAGAGAACAGGCGGGCGACAATGTCGGTGGCCGGATGGGACGTCAACTCGTCGGGGGTGGCGGCCTGGACGAGCCGCCCCGCTTCCATGATCCCGATTCGATCCGCGACGGACAGCGCCTCCTCGGTGTTGTGACAGACGTGGATGGTGGCGATCTGGAAATCGCTCTGGATCCGCTTGAGTTCCGCGCAGACATCGCGACGGCTGAGTTCATCCAGGGCGCTGACGGGCTCGTCGAGCACGAGCAGGCGCGGCTGGGTGGCCAGCGCCCGCGCGAGGGCGACCTTCTGTCGCTCTCCGCCGCTGAGGTCGTGCGTGCGGCGCTTCAGCAGACGCGCGATGTCCAGCAGATCGATCAGCGGCGCCAGCTCGCGGAGCATGGCGCGGTGCGACAGCCCGCGCATCCGGCGGGCGAAGGTGATGTTCTTCGCGACGCTCAGGTGCGGGAACAGCCCGCAATCCTGGGGCACGTAGCCGACGCGCCGCAGGCGCGGCTCGAGAGACGTCACGTTGGTGTCGTCGATCACGACGGCGCCCCATTCGGGGCGTACGAGGCCGCAGATCGACTTGATCAGCAGGCTTTTTCCCGACCCCGTCGGGCCCATCAGCACGAAGTACTCTCCGTCGTCGACGCGGAGCGAGACGTCTTCCATCCGGAAGGTCCCGACGCTCAACGAGATGCCCTGAGTCTGGATCATCCGCCCCACCACCTTGCCCGCGACGACAGGCGATGAATGGCGATCAGGGCGACGCCCGCGGCGGCGAGCATCATCATCGACACGGCCAGGGCAACCTCGATCCGCCCGATCGTCAACTCCAGGTACACAGTGGTGGGCATGACTTCGGTCTTCATCCGCATCGCCCCGACGAAGACCATCAGGGGCCCGAAGACGCCGACCGCCCTTGCCCAGGCCATGATGCACCCGGCCGTGACGCCACTGGACGCCATCGGCAGCGAGACGCGCCAGAACGCGCCCCAGTGCGTGCAGCCCAGCGACAGCGCGACGTGCTCGAGGTCGACGTCGATGGCGTCGAAGGACGTCTTGGCCGCCCGGATCGCATAGGAGGCGGAGACGAGGAATTGGCAGAGCACGATCCCCATCGCGGAGTGCGGGTCCAGGCGGACCCTTCCATCGGTCAGCGACGCGACGGCCTCCTGCAGCCACTGAACGAACGGGGTGGCGAAGAGGATCAACAGCATCACGCCGATGACGACGGGGGGAATGAGGATGGGCAGGTCGATGAGCGTCTCGATCAGGGAGTGTCCGGGAAAGCGGTAGCGGCTGAGCGCATAGCCCACGGGGATGCAGAAGAGGATCACGAGCACGAGCGTCGAGAACGACGTGATCGCCGACAGGCGGATGGCGGCGTGGATTTCCCGGCTGTGGAGCAGTTCGTCGATCGTCTTGCGGTCCATCCCGCCGTAGGCCAGCCCCACGAAGATCAGCAGGAGGATGGCGGCGACGAAGACCGCCAGGAACGTCAGCGTCACGACCGACAGCAGATGCGCATCGGGCCCGGCGGGCGTGGTGACCTTCGAGGTGTTCGTGGATCGACGGGCCAAGGCAGCTCCGGGCCGCTAGTCGGGCGCGGTGACGCGGTAATGGTGTTTCTGGAAGATCGCCTGCGCGGCGGGCCCGGCGAGGAAGTCGGCGAACTGCAGGGCGAGGGGCAGGTTCTTCGAGCAGGTCAGCACGCCGACGGCGACGGGGGAGATGATGTTCTGATCGAGGGGGATCGGAACGATCTCCACGGCATCGGCGAAGTCCGCGCCCGCGGCCACCGCATCCCAGGCGACGGTCGCGTCGATCGTCTTCGTCTTCACCCACAGGGGAAGCTCGTTGACGGTCACGGAGGTCATCACCACGTTCTTGTCGATGGCGGCCTGGTCGAGGGCGTTCTTCTCGAAGATCTTCCGCGTGACGCGCCCGATCTGACAGGCCCGGTCATCGCCCAGGGCGACCTTCAGCCCCGGGCGCCCCAGGTCGGCCAGCGCCCGGACCCCGTGCGGGTTGCCCTTGGCGACAACGATGCAGGGCACGAAGTAGGTGACCAGCTTCCTGGATTCGACCATGCCGGTCTGTTCCTGGAGGTCGTCGACGTAGGAAACGGCGCCGGGCATGTACAGGTCGCCGGTCCGCCCGCCCTTGATCCGCGAGATCAGCGCCCCGCTTCCCGCGTAGTCGGCCTGCACGGTCACACCCGTTTCTTTGTGAAACGCCTCGATGATCTCCGGGGCGGGCAGGCGCATGCCCGCACCGCAATACAGCAGCAGCGTCCGGTCGTCGGACGAGCCCGTTCCATCCGGAGAACCATCGCAGCCCGACGCCGCCAGCGCCGCCAGCGCGCAGACGAGCGTGACCCGGATGGTGGCTCTCTGCATTCCCGTCATGACTAGCCGGCCTCCATACCCTCTTTCGGCTTCTCGCCCTTCGGGAAGGTGAAGCCGAAGTCCACGAAGATCTGGTGCGCCTCGGGCGAGGTGACGAATTCGAGGAACTTCTTCGACGCTTCCTGCTTCTTCGAGCAGTTCAGCGTCGCGACCGTCACGCGGATCATGCTGATGTCCCAGATCTTGCCCGTCGC
>CAZEJA010000125.1:225-8304 GCA_964512215.1 uncultured Planctomycetaceae bacterium | reverse complement strand
GGGATGCCCAGCCCAGCCAGGACTTGCGACAGGCTCCGGGTCTTGCTCGCCTCGATCGCGGTGAAGATGTTGTCGGCCATCTTCTCCTGGATGCGGCTGATGACTTCCTTGCCGTCGTCGCGGACGTGGCTGGATAGCGCCATGCCCACGAGGTCGTCCTTCTTGAGGCGGTACAGGTCCGCGAAGTGGCGAACCAGGCCGTTGCCCACGAGCTTGTCGATGATCGCCGGACCGAGACTGTCGATGTCCATCTGGTTTCGCCCTGCGAAGAATCGCAAGCGCTCGCGCAGTTGGGCCGGACACTCGGGATTCCCGCACCGCAGAAACACGCCGCCTTTCTCGCGTGCGACGGGCTGGTCGCACGACGGGCACGTATCCGGCGGGGTGAGGGGCTTCGCGCCGGGCGGGCGCTTGTCGTGCACCACCTGCACGACCTGCGGGATGATCTCGCCCGCTTTTTCCACGAGAACCGTATCGCCCTCGCGGACGTCCAGGCGCTCGATCTGGTCGAAGTTGTGGAGCGATGCGTTCGAGACGGTCGTTCCCGCAAGCTGAACGGGATCAAAGCGGGCGACCGGCGTGATCGTCCCCAGCCGCCCCACCTGCAGGTCCACGCTCCGCAGCACCGTTTCCGCCTGCTCGGCTTCGTATTTGTAGGCGATGCACCAGCGCGGGTAGCGAGTGGTCGCGCCGAGCGTGGTTCGCAAGGCGAGTTCATCGACCTTGAGCACCATGCCGTCGGTCTCGTAGTCAGCCTCGCCGCGGGCGGTCGCCCAGACGTCGATGGCGGCCAGGGCGTCGTCGATGTCCCGGCAGATCTTCAGGTGCGGGCTGACGGGGATCCCCCAGCGTCCCAGCGTCGTCATCAGTTCGCCCGCCGTCGCCGCACGCGTGTCGGGAACGTCCCCGAAGCCGTGGGCGAGGAACGCCAGCCCGCGTTCGGCGACGACGCGCGGGTCGAGCTGCTTGAGCGTGCCGGCCGTGCCGTTGCGGGGGTTGGCGAACGGGGCGAGTTCGTCTTCGACGCGCCGGGCGTTGCAGGCGTTGAACGCCCCCCGCGGCCAGTAGATCTCGCCGCGGACCTCGACCGCCTCGGGCACGTCATCGCCCGTCAGGCGCAGCGGGACGGAGCGGATCGTGCGGACGTTCGACGTCACGTCGTCGCCGCGTTTCCCGTCGCCTCGGGTCGCCGCCCGCGTCAGCAGGCCGTCCCGGTACGTCAGCGACACGGCCACGCCGTCGATCTTCGGGTCGACCAGGTAATGATACGACGTCTCGCCCAGCGCCTTGCGGACGCGAGCGTCGAACTCGCGCAGCTCGGCCGCGTTGTACGTGTTGTCGATGCTGAGCATCGGCGGGTCGTGCGCGACCGTCTCGAAGCCCTCGATGGGCTCGCCGCCGACGCGCTGCGTGGGAGAGTCGGGCGTGACCAGGTCCGGATGCGCCCGCTCCAGCGTCTGAAGTTCGTCCATCAGGCGATCGTACTCGCGGTCGGAGATCTCCGGGGCGGCGTCGACGTAATACAGCCGGTCGTGCCGCCGGATCTCCTCGCGAAGCTGCTCGATTCGCCTGACATCGTCCGACATGGGCCTGCCTCGTATACAAGTTCTGGCGCCGATAATCGCACATCCACAGGGATGCCCGATACGCAGAAACTACGGCCTGGGAATGTCGAATGTGAAATGTCGAATGTCGAAGGGCCCAAGAACCAAGTGAGCGAACGTGCCTACTGGCGGGCAGGTGAGGAGTCCACGCCGCCGTTCCCGGCGTGCCGACTTGTCATTCGGCATTCTTCATTCATTCCGCATTCAACACCTGCCTGCCGGCAGGCAGGTTCGTCATTCGTCATTTCCCCGATGCTTCGACTCGGGGAGCGTCTCCAGCGGGGCCTTCTTATGCTCTTCGCATACGCCGAAGACCCACAAGAAACTACCCCTCGTCGTCGGTCGGCGGCGCGCAGCACGGGGTACCGGACGCGGGGACGAGGCAGAGGAACGTCAGCGCCTCGTCGCCCGTGTTGAGGAACTGGTGCTCCTCGTTGCCGGGCACGAAGATGCACTGCCCGGCCGCGATCGCCCGCTCGCCGTCCGCCGACCAGGCCGTGCCCGCCCCGGCGAGGACGTACATCTCGTGCTCCCACTCGTGCGTGTGCCGCGGCGTGTTTCCGCCCGGCGCGACGTCGAACTGTCGCATGTGGAAGCTGGCGGCCCCATCGTCCGGGCCGATCAGCATCCGCATCTCGACGCCCTGCACGCCGTCCATGCTCGGGGTCATGCCGGGGATCTCGTTCACCTGTTTCGTAATCATGTCACGCTCCGCGTGAAGCTGTCAGCTTTCGGCTATCAGTTGTCAGTTCTATATGAGTTCGTCGCCGCTTCGGGCGTAGATCCAGGCTTCGTCGCGCAGTTCGTAGCAGACGAGTTCGTCATCCGAGAAGAACAGCGGGATTTCCCGCTCGGCCGACTCGGGCGAGTCGCTGCCGTGGACGAGGTTGTACCGCCTGCTCATGCCGAGATCACCGCGGATCGTCCCGCCCGGCGCGTCGGGCCCGAAGGTCGGGCCCATCAGCGACCTTGTGACGGCGATTGCATTGACGCCCTCCAGCACCACCGCCACCACCGGCGAGGCCGTGATGAACTTCATCAGCGGCTCGTAGAAATCCTTGCCCTGGTGGACCTCGTACATTCGCTCGGCCAGTTCGGTCGAGACGCTCAGCATCTTCATGCCCACGAGCTTGAGCCCCTTCGCTTCGAGGCGCGAGACGATCGTCCCCACGAGCTGCCGCTGCACGGCGTCCGGCTTGAGCACTACCAACGTTCGTTCCATAAAGACATCTCCTTGTCCCCAGACTGTAGAGACCCCCGCCGCGCCGGTCAAGCGTCGGGAGTCATCGGGTGCCGCCTTCAGGCGGAGTCCCGACGAAGTCGGGGCGGAGCTTGCGGGTGCTGTCTGTGCCCCAGCATGCACCCACAAGCCTCCCGTTGGGAGCCTTGAAGGTGGCACCCGCGCGACTCCGCCTGCTTCTGCTGGACGGACGGCATTCGGCGCGCCTATGATTCTGGAGAGAACTGAACCCACCTTACCCAACGGGAGAAGGGAATGCCGACAATGGACCTATCCACCACCTACATGGGGCTGCAGCTCGCCAGTCCGCTGGTCGCCTCCGCCTCGCCGCTCAGCCGGGAGATCGCCGACATCCGCCACCTCGAGGACGCCGGCGCGTCGGCCGTCGTGCTCTGGTCGCTGTTCGAGGAGCAGTTGGAGCACGACGCGACCGAGTTGGACTACTACCTGGAGTACGGCGCGGAGCGGTTCGCGGAGTCCACCAGCTACTTTCCCCACGTCAGCGAGTACAAGCTCGGGCCGGACCAGTATCTCGAACACATCGCCCAGGCCAAGGCCGCCGTCGACATCCCCGTCATCGCGTCGCTGAACGGCATCTCCACGGGCGGGTGGATCTCCTGCGCCAAGCAGATCGCCCAGGCCGGCGCCGACGGGATCGAACTGAACGTCTACTACATCCCGACCGACCCGAAGCTCACGAGCGAGCGCGTGGAGAACGTCTACGTCTCGGTCCTGCAGGCCGTCAAGGCCAGCGTGTCCATCCCGGTGGCGATGAAGCTGTCGCCCTACTTCTCCGCGACGGCCGGCGTGCTGAACCGCCTCGACGAAGCCGGCGCCGACGCGCTGGTCCTGTTCAATCGCTTCTATCAGCCGGACATCGACCTGGTTCTTCTCGAGGTCGCCCCGGACCTCGTGCTCAGCCGCCCCGCCGACGGGCGACTGCCCATGCGGTGGATCGCCATCCTCCACGGGCGCGTTCAGGCGTCGCTGGCCGCCACGTCGGGCATCCACTCGGCGGAGGACGTCGCCAAGATGATCCTCGCCGGCGCGGACGTGACGATGATGGCCTCGGCGCTGCTGATCAACGGCATCGGCCATCTCACGACCGTCCGCGAGAATCTCACCGAACTGCTGGACCAGAAGGGCTACGCGTCGGTCGGCGAGATGAGGGGCGTGCTCAGCCAGAAGAGCTGCGCCGAGCCGGCCGCCTTCGAACGGGCGAACTACATGAAGACGCTCAGCAGCTTCGGCGGGACCGCGACGCTGGAATAGGATCCGCGCGGAACGAACACGGCTGGGCAAGCCAGCCGTGCCACCCGATGCGCTACTCGGGCAGCCATTCCTTGGGCACGGGGAAGTGTCTGCCCCATCCGACCGGGCGTGTCGCGCCGGAGGCGTAGGCCTTCCTGCCCCACGCGAACCACTCGGCCTCCAGGGCAGTGAAGTTCGTGCCGGCGGCCTTGAGAATCGCCTCGGTTGTCTTGCCCTCCCGCAGCCCGGCGACGAGTTGTACGAGCAGTGAGGGCTTCTCGGCCTCCAGGTAGGCAACGACACTGGCGAGCTGGGCGTAATCGTCCAGCCCCACGCGGCGCGTCAGGACATCGGCCAGGGGCACGAACAGACCGCTTCCGTCCCGCGCGATGGGCCGGGCGAAGCTCTTGGCGTAGACGCCGGCATCGAGCGAATCGGGATAGACGCAGAGTTCAAGATAGTTGGCCATCCCCTCGTGCAGCCAGGAGTGCGACACGACGCCGGTCAGCAAGCGTAGACGCCGCGTAATGACGCAATGGGCGAGTTCGTGGAAGTAGTGCGAGCGGTCCACGCCGTGCTTGTGATCGTAGGTGGACGCGCAGATGTCCTGCACGGTGTAGCCCGCCGAGTCGGGGGGCTCGATCTGGACGCGCCACGCCTCGCCGAGCGTGCGGAAGAAGGTCTGGTATTCGCGCGGGCGCCGGAAGATCAGCACGGCCATCGGCTGACCGTCCAGCACGGGACGGACCGCCTTGTCGAAGGTGCGTTTCACCCACGCGTCGATCTTCTCCATGCGTCCGATGACGGCGGCCAAGTCCTGCTCGGTCATCTCGTACGTCGCATCCGTCGCCACGAAGAAGTCGCGCCGCTGCAGCGACCGCGAGTTGCGCCCCGTGAAGGCGATCTTCTGATACCAGGCGCCGGCAGGCAGCGCGCTTTTCGCGCCGCGTCGCCCGACGATCGCGCCCAGTTCGTCCATCTCCACCGACGTGACGGGCGACTCGATCTGCAGGACGATCGACCGCACGCCCGACCAGTCGCCCACGCGGAGATTCCCCCACCGCCACAAGTGCAGCGGCTGCTCCAGGCGGATCCACTCCTGTCCGGGCGTGATCTGGAACCGCCGCTGGAAGATGATCCAGTTGTCCGCGTCGACCGCGCACCAGCGAAGGCGGACCTCCCTCGCGCCCGGCGCCCGGGCGCGAAGCTGAGAGACCAGGCGGTCGTGCCCGGACAGGTCCACGCCGCGCGGCAGGAGAATCCGCACGTGGCGGCGCCCCTCCTGGGCCTTCGGGGTCGTGATCCGCAGGCTGCCCGTCCCCTCGGCCGCCACGCCCCGGACGTACTCGACGCGCGCGTTGTGCGCCTTCATGTCGCTCGGCAGGGCGCCCTCGAAACTCGCGATCGTCGTCACCGAGCCGGCTGCAGCCTGCTCCTCGGCAGCCGCCGCGAACGAACACGTCGCCGCCAGGATGATCCCCGACAGGATCAGATGTCTGCGAATCGCCTTCATCACGCCTCCTCGGCCGCACCGGACCCGAGTCGCCTTCAGTGTACCGCCCGCCGTCGCCCCCTACAACACGCCGCCCCTACCGCGAGAACGCGTTTTGGGCTACACTGCCGCCATGATTATCACCATGGACGGACCGGCGGGATCGGGCAAGAGCACGGCCGCCCGGGAACTGGCGAAAGCCCTGGGCATCGCGTTCCTGGACACGGGCGCGACCTATCGCGCGGCTACCTACAGGGCCCTGGACGCGGGCGTGGACATGAACGACGAGTCCGCCCTCGTCGACTGCGCGCGCGAGGCGGACATCGAACTCGACCCGCACCCCGACGGCGTCCGCGTCCTGCTGGACGGCCGCGACGTCAGCACAGAGATCCGCACGGCAGAGGTAACCGACCACGCCGGCCGCATCGCCTCGTCCCCTGCCGTCCGCGACGTGCTTGTCGACCTGCAGCGACGCATCGGCGCGTCGCTGGGAAGCTTCGTCGCCGAGGGGCGAGACCAGGGCTCGGTCGTGTTCCCCGACGCGGACCTGAAGTTCTACCTCGACGCCTCGCCCGACGTCCGCGCCCGGCGCCGGACCGACGAGATGCTCGCTCGCGGCGAGCAGGCGGACTTCGACGAGGTCCGCCGCGCCATCGTCGAGCGGGATGAGCGCGACAGCACGCGCGCCGTCGCGCCGCTGGTCAAACCCGAGGGCGCCGTCGTGATCGATACCTCGGAGATGACCATCGAACAGGTCGTCGCGGAACTGCTCCGCATCGTGGAGTCCACGGGATGACCGCCCCCCGCAGCCATCCGAATCCGCTTCTTCGCCGGCGGCGATTCCCCGACGCCCCGGAGCCCAGCCTGTACTACCGCTTCGCCCGGCGGTGCCTCCAGGTCGCGGTGGGCTCCTTCTGGAAGGTCCGCGTGTTCAACCGTCACTACGAGCCCGCCGACGGCGCCGCGGTGTACATCTGCAACCATCAGAGCTTCCTCGACCCGATCCTGATGAGCTTCGGCCTGCGGCGTCCGATGAACTACATGGCCCGCGATTCGCTGTTCCGCTTCCCGGGCTTCCGCCAACTCATCGAGTCGCTCAACGCCTTCCCCGTCCGCCGCGGCAAGGCCGACACGGCCGCCCTGAAGGAAGCGATGCGACGACTCAAACGCGGCGGGCAGGTCGTCGTCTTCGCCGAAGGCACGCGGACGCGCGACGGGCACATCGGGGCCTTCCTGCCCGGGGTGGCCATGCTCGCCCAACGGGCGGCCAAGTGGACCGTCCCCGTCCTGATCGACGGCGCCTACGAGGCATGGCCGCGAACGCAGGCGCTGCCGTCGCCCGGCAGCGTCACCGTCCAGTACGGCCCGCCCATCTCGCAGGAGGAAGCCCGTAAGCTCAAGCCCGCCGCCTTCGTCAGCCGCGTGCGCGACACCCTTATCGACATCCAGACCGACGTCCGCCGCCGCGCGGGACGCACACCGTTGGCATACGAGTAGCGGGTGGCACGGCTGGCTTGCCCAGCCGTGTTCGTCTTGCGACGACGATGCTGAGACTACCCGGGGAACATGGCTGGACAAGCCAGCCATGCCACCCGACAGAGAACGAGAGAGTGCGGTATGATCCGTTACGAAGGGCTCGAACGCCCCATCGAACTCGACTGGCGGGGGCTGATCGACAACATCCTCCGCAAGGGCACGCCGGCCCGCGTCTATCACATGGAACTATTCCAGGACCCCGAGATCGCCGACGCCATCGCGGACCGGTTCGACCTGACGAAGGGCCTCAACCGCGGCGACCCGCATTTCACGGACTGGAAGTACATCGCCGTCCAGCGCTTCTGCGGGTTCGACTACGTTCGCGTGCCGCTCGTGGACGTCGACTGGCAGTTGCACGACGTGACGACCGCAGACACCGCCGACCTCCCCAAGGCCGGCGGACAGCGCACCTACCGCGACGAGCACACCGGGCCGATCATGAACTGGGAGCAGTTCGAGCGGTACCCCTGGCCGGACCCACGTGTCCCGTCCGCCACGCGCCGCCTGGAGTGGTTCCAGGAGAATCTGCCCGAGGACATGTGCATGGTGTGCGGCTCGATCAGTCACTTCTGCGAGCTGGTCTGCTGGCTGATGGGGTACGAGACGCTGTGCTACGCGTTGTACGAGCAGCGCGACCTCGTGACCGCCATCGCCCAGCGGCTGATCGAGATCAACGACGTCGCGATGCGGCGGTACCTGGAGTTCGACCGCCTGCGGATCACGTTCCCCAGCGACGACATGGGCTTCAAGACGGGGCTGATGTTCTCGCCGGACGACATGCGCCGTTACGTTATCCCCTGGCACAAACGCATCGCACAGGTGGCACACGATGCCGGCAAGCCGGCCATCCTACACTCCTGCGGCAATCTGGCCGTTCTGATGGACGACATCATAGACGATATCGGCTACGACGGGAAACACTCTTACGAGGACGCCATCATGCCGGTGGAGGAGGC
>CAZEJA010000125.1:0-215 GCA_964512215.1 uncultured Planctomycetaceae bacterium | reverse complement strand
CATGCGCCAGTTTGTCCTGGCCGGTCACAAGCAGGCGGCGGCGATCGCACACGAAGCAGACCGCCCCTACGTGCTGCACTCCTGCGGCAAGCTGGATGACATCCTCGACGACCTGATCGACGACGTGCGGATCGACGCCAAGCACAGCTTCGAGGACACGATCGAGGACGTGCGACAGGTCAAGGACACGTACGGGCAGCGCGTCGCGCTGATCG
>CAZEJA010000124.1:0-8311 GCA_964512215.1 uncultured Planctomycetaceae bacterium | reverse complement strand
CGAGGTAACCGCGTCGGAGATGGCCGCCCTCGCTGCCCACCGGGAGCTGCTGGCGTCGCTGGGCATCGAGGTTGACCCGTTCGGGCCCCACACGCTGGCGGTCCAGAAGTTCCCGTCCCTGCTGGCCGAGCGAGGCGTCGAGGCCGCCCCGTTCCTCCGCGAGGTCCTCGACCGCCTCGCCGACGACGAGACGACCGACTCCGAACGCCTCATCGAGGACGTGCTGGAGATGCTCGCCTGCAAGGCGGCCGTCAAGGCGGGCGACCCGCTGACCGACGCCGAACTCCACGCCCTGCTCGCCCGGCGCGAGGAGACGGAGAAGGCGTCGTCCTGCCCCCACGGCCGCCCGACCACGCTCAAGCTGACCCTCCGCGACCTCGAAAAGCAGTTCAAGCGAACGTAATGGGCCGCAGAGACGCAGAGACCGCAGAGGGAAGGAGGGTGGAAACGGCGGATGTTGCAGGAGAAGGGATCCCGGTCCCGGTCGGCGGATGCCCTATTCCTGACCTTCTCCTCTCTGCGGTCTCTGCGTCTCTGCGGCCCATTCCCGCGCCCGGCGTCTTGACGCGAAGGGCGCCGAGAGACGAGAATGCCGCTTCCCCCGAACGAGGAAGAGAACCATGACACGACGAATCGCTCTGATCGCCCTGGCCGCCTGCCTGAATGCCTGCATCGGCTGCGGCGGAGGCGTGGACAGTCGCGCCCGGTCGCTGGTGACGGTCCGCTCCACGCGCAGCAATTGGATTGAGGCCATGACCGGGGAGGCCAAGAGCCTGATTCGCTCCGGCGACATCGACTTCGCCCGCACGTTCAAGATGACGGACGGGACCGAGATCGACGTCTGGGCCAAGAAAGCTACGTGGGAAGGGATGCAGTTCGACGTCGACACAGCTCTCAAGGGCACGGTCGTCGTGCTGCACGACCGGGGCGAGAGCAAGGCGAGCTACCTGTCCCTCTGCGGCGAACTCGTGCGGGTGGGCTTCGACGTGATCCTGATCGACCTCCGCGCCCACGGGCGAAGCAGCGGCGAGTACATCACCTACGGCGTCCGGGAGAAGGAGGACGTCAAGGGCGTCATCGGGCAGATCCTGCGGGAGGGTTTCGTGCACGCGCCGGTCTACGCGGTCGGCATCGGCCTGGGAGCGACGACCGCGATTCAGTACGCCGCCGTCGACCGCGAGTGTCGCGGGGTGCTGGCCGTCGCGCCTTATCGCGACGCCCGCACCGTCTGCAAGCGCCGGGACTCCCGCGGGCTTTTCGCGAGGGGAGATGATTTCGAGGAGGTGCTCGCCAAGGCGGCGAAGATGGCGAGGTTCAATCCCGCGCAGGCGTCGAGCGTTCTGGCGGCCGCCGAACTGACCGTTCCCCTGCACGTCGTGTACGGTATCGGCGACCGGTCCGTGACAAAGGAGGACTGCGAGGCCATCGTCGCCGCCGCGGGCAGCACGAAGAAATACACGACCGTCAGCGGCTTCGAGCGGATCACGGTCTCCGCGACGCGCAACGCGTGGCTGGTCGAGCGCATCGACGCCCTGGCGAGGAAGGGCGGGAGAAGATCAGGGACCAGGGACTAGGGACCGGGGATCTGGGGGCAACCTGCCACTGGCAACGGGGGTTGCGGCGGGAACGTGCATGAACAGGTTGGCGAGTACCCAGCCAGCGCAGTGGCTGGGCTTGGGGGACACTCGAGCATGGGAACCAGATGCTGATCCCCCGGAGCGGACCTGTCGCTTCTTCTCCGTTGCCCGTTGCCGGTTGCCCGTTGCCCCCTGGTCCCAAGTGCCTGGTCCCTAGCCCCTCCCCACGACGTCTTCCGCGATGCGGGCGATCTGATCGACCATCGCGTCGACCGTTTCGGCGTCGCGGGCCTCGCCGATGATGCGCATGATGGGCTCGGTGTTCGACGCCCGCACGCACAGCCAGCCTTCCGGCACGTCCACGCGAAGGCCGTCGGAATCGTTGAGCACGGCGTCCTCGCGGGCAGCGTAGAGTTCCCGCGTCGCGCGGACCACCTCGTCGGCGGCGCCGGCCGGGCAGGGCATCTTCGTCTTCCGCACCACGTAGGACGGGATCGCGTCGGCCAGTTCGCTCAGGGGCTGACCGGTCTCCGCGAGGTACTGCAGCAGCAGCGCCATGCCCACCAGGCTGTCCCGGACGGGCACCACTCGCGGGTCGATCACCCCCCCGTTACCCTCGCCGCCGAAGATGCAGCCTTCGCGCTGCATGGCCTCGGCGACGTTCGCCTCGCCCGTCGGCGCGCGGACCACCTCGCACCCGGCGGCCGCCGCGATGTCGTCGATCATGCGCGAGGTCGCCAGGTTCGCGGCCACCTTGCCCTTCGCCCCCCGCAGCACGAACGCAGCCGCCAGCGCCAGCGTGTACTCCTCGCCGATGAACCGCCCCTGCTCGTCGACCACGACCAGGCGATCGGCGTCGGGATCCTGCGCGAACCCGATGGCGGCCCCGTGTTCGCGGACCGCTTCGCAGAGCCCGCCCAGGTTTTCCTCGATCGGCTCGGGGGCGTGCGCAAAGTCGCCCGTGGGCTCGCCGTTGAGATGCACGACCTCGCAGCCCAGCTTCTCCAGCAGCATCGGCGTGACGGCGCAGCCGGCACCGTTGATGCTATCGACAACCGCCCGGAACCCCCCCGCCGCGATCGCCTCGACGTCGCAGACCGCGCAGACGGCCTCGACGTGAGCGTCGTGCGTGCTCGCATCCTCGGAGAGCGTGCCCAGTTCGTCCATGCCGACCGGCGAGAACTGGCCGGCCTCCCATATCTCCTTCAGCCGCCCCGCGTCGGCAGCCGTCAGCCCGGTCCCGCTGGCCTGGAGGAATTTGATGCCGTTGTACTGCGGCGGATTGTGCGACGCGGTGATCACCGCGCCCCCGGCCGCGTCGAGTTTCCGCGTCATCAGCGCCACGCCCGGCGTGGTCACCACGCCCAGGTCGACCGCGTTGACCCCGCCGGCCGACAGTCCCGCGACGAACGCGCTGCGGATCATCGGCCCCGACGGGCGCGTGTCCATCCCCAGCGCCACCGTCGCGCCTGTGCCCAGCATCTGCGCGAACGCACTGCCGAAATCGCGCGCCACCTCCGCCGTCAACGTCCCGCCGATCGTGCCCCGGACGCCCGAGACGCTCACCATCAGTCGATCCATCCACACACTCCTTGCTGACCTTGGATGTCCCTTACATCGGCGAATCGGGGGCGATCAGTGCATCTCGACGTCGACACTTCCGAGCCCGCCGCGGAAAAAGTTGAACTGCACGTTCGGGTGCAGCGCCAGCAGCGACATGGGCACGGACGAATCGGCGATCTCCTTGCCGATCATCAGCGTCGTCAGGCGCATGCCGAACGGATTGTCGTGACACCCCGCCTGCCAGATGGACACGCGCTCGGCCCGCAAGGTCTGCACGGGCCCGACGGTCACCGCCTGCGAGGGCACGAGATCGAGTTGCCCGCCTCCGGACGTGCGGGCGTTCTGCATGATCGTGACCGGATGCAGGTCGACCACGCGCGTCGACAACGCGAGATACTCCTCGGGCGTCGGCGGTTCGTCCGCGTACGCCCCCTCCCGCCGGACGGGATCGTTGAACGCCCAGTGCTTGATGTCCCCCTGCCCCCCCTGCATGACCGCGCACCGCACGCCTTCCCAACTGTCAACGTACGCGTCCACGTCCGCCTTCGGGAAGTGCAGGTTGGCTTCCGGCATGGCCAGTTCGGGGCGGATGCGATCGAAGCACATCTCGCGGTCGGCCTTGGCGAACGAAAGCGGATGCGTCGGGGGCACTTCCGCTCCGTCCAGCACCCACTCGTCCATGCCCCAGAAGTGGGCGTGCTCCAGGGGCAGGTCGAAGGCGTTGACCAGGCGCGCGACCAGCGGCAGTTGCTCGGTCGGTCCGATGGGCCCGCAGATGCCGACCGGATCGTCCGGCGTCGCCTGGCGCCACGCCTCGATGTACTCCAGCGCCTCGGCCAGGTAGAACTCCTCCAGCGTGTCGTAGAACACCACGCGGAAACCTTCCCGCGACAGCGACAGCATGTCATCCGGCGTCAGTCTCGCCGCGTCGGACAATACGTCCGTGTCCAGCGTCGTGTAGTCCCACCAGTCGGGGGCGATCTTGCTCAACGGTCTGACCATGGTGTGTCTCCTCCATCGGCGGCGGCGATCCGCTCACCCAGCGCGTCGGTCAGCGGGTCGAAGTCTTCCTCGGCGAAGCCCACGTGCAGATGCCGCCGCCACGCCTCGGCATATTCGAAGCGACCGGACATGCGGCCCATCTCGGCCGTCATCTCCTCCATGGTCCGCAGGTAGCTGTCGAGCCCCTGACTCGCGTCCAGCCACTCCTTCTGGCTGCGATGACACGCCAGCGCCTCGCGCTTGATCGACAAGACCTCCCCCACGTCAACGTACCGGTCCGCCTGCACGGGCTCCCGCAGCGGGCCCGACAGGCCCACGGGGGCGGCGTGATACAGGGCGATAGCGCCGTCCACGGGATCGGTCGGCGGGTCCGTGTCGACGTTCCGCATGCCCCGACAGAACGCCGCCGTCACCATCAGGCGCGAGACGTTCGTGTGGTCCTCCATGTAATCCCGGGCGGCGGGGATCAGGAGAATCTCCGGGCGAACGTCGCGGACGATCGCGCAGAGTTTCGCAACGAGCTGCGGCGTGTAGTAGATCTGCAGATCGTCAACGAGCGGGGGATGAGAGGTCGCTCCCAACAGGCGGGACGCCTTGCGGGATTCAGCCGCACGGATCGCGACGATCCGGTCGGGCGGCAGTGTGGTCGTCCCGCACGATCCGTTGGCGACGGTCATGGTGTGCAGGTCGTATCCCGCCCGCCCCAGCAGGACGAGCGTGCCGGCCATCATGAACTCAACGTCGTCCGGGTGAGCGACAACGGCGAAGGCGACGGGCCTCATTCGGGCACCTCGACGCAAAGAAGCGAATGTGCGTGCACGTGAAGCGCCGTGACGGTACCCGTGCTCCAGCGAATCTGTCAAGCCCCCTTGGGATGATCAGGACCGGGACTGCTGCTCGCGGAGGCGGGCGCGGCGCTGTCGAGTCAGAACCACCACCCCGCCGCCCAGAACGATGACCAGCAGGCAGGGCTCGAGAGAGGCGCCGGGCTCCCCCACTGCAGCGGGCGCGGCAAGCTCGCCGGCATTGTCCCTTCCGCCTGCGACGGCCAGCAAGGTCGGCGCCATGTGGGCCAGCAGAAGGACGCCGGTCAGAATCCCCAGCAACAAGCACTTCCGCAGCATTCGCTCCTCCGTTTCCTGTCAGTGAGCGTCTCGATCCAGCCCGAACGAGCCGGCCATGCACTCGATGATCCTCGCCGGCGGCGCATCGGTCGGCAGGACGAAGCCCCGCCAGTCGCCGTGCCCGTTCTCCAGAACGGCTACGAACACGCCGACCGAGGCATCCCGGGGGCAGACGCCCCGTTCGGCCTCGAACTCCGGCAGACAGAGAACCGTCGCCACCGAGGTGACGGGCGATTCGTTCGGCAACGCACCCAGCAGCGGCGCACACGCTCGCGCACTCACGGCGACCTCCCTTCGTGTCCGTCCGAGCCATGGGAAACGTACGATTCCCATGTCCGCGGCGCAGGGGGAACTCCGAAAGACCCGGATTCTCCCCCCTGTCCCGCAACCGGTGATACCGCGCCCGCCGGCGGCGCGGTATGCTGGCGGCATGACCCGGCGGATTCTCCACGTGGACATGGACGAGTTCTTCGCAGCCGTCGAGAAACTCGACAACCCGGACCTGCGGGGCAAGTGCCTGCTGGTCGGGGGCAGCCCCACCGGGCGGGGCGTGGTCTCGACGGCCAGCTACGAGGCCCGCAAGTTCGGGTGCGGGTCCGCCATGCCGATGGCGACGGCGCTGCGCCTGTGTCCGCACGCGATCGTCCTGCCGGTCCGCGGCGGGAGGTACCGGCAGGTCAGCGAGGACGTCTTCGCGATCTTCGAGCGATTCACGCCCGCAATCGAGCCGCTCAGCATCGACGAGGCGTTCCTGGACGTGACCGGCTGCGAACGTCTGCTCGGCCCCCCCGAGCGGATCGCCGCCGACCTGAAGCGAGCGATCCGCGACGAAATCGGGCTGACGGCCAGCGTGGGCGTCGCCCCCAACAAGTTCCTCGCCAAACTCGCCAGCGACCTGGAGAAGCCCGACGGACTCACGGTGATCACCGAGGAGAACATGCGGGACGTGCTGGACGCCCTGCCAATCTCGCGGATGTGGGGCGTGGGCCCGGCGGCCGGGAAGCAATTCGCGTCCCTCGGCGTGAAAACGATCGGGCAATTGCGGGACACGCCCCTGGAGACACTGAAGCGCGTGTTCGGGGATGCGGGGGCGGACCACTTCTATCGCCTCAGCCGCGGGTTGGACGACCGCCCTGTCACCGCGGACGGGCAGGCCAAGAGCATCGGGCAGGAGACCACGTTCGCACAGGACGTGGAGGATCTCGACGAACTGCGGCGTATCCTGCTGCAGCAGGCCGAGCAGGTGTCGCGACGGCTGCGAAAGCATGAACTGAAGGCCCGCACCGTGACAGTGAAGCGGCGCTACGGGGACTTCACGACGCTGACGCGGTCGACGACGCTTCGGGAGGCGGTCCACACGACGGACGGCATCTGGAAGGCGGCCGCCGGGCTGCTGGGCGTGTGGGCTAAGCGCGATTTCCAGCCGATCCGCCTGCTCGGCGTGACCGCGACGCAACTCGTCGACGCCCGGGGAGGGCAGATGTCCCTGTTCACTCCCCCCGCCGAAGCGAAACAGCGGGACCTCGACCGCGCCGTCGACCGCATCGCGGACCGCTTCGGCCCCGACGCCCTCCGCCGTGCCGGCGGGCGCCGCAAACGCAAGTGACGCGGCCCCCGGGCGCCACCTTTACCCGCCGCAGGCATGCAGGTAGACTGTCGCCCCACCGCCTGCATGCAAGGAGCGACCCATGACTCGCCTTACGTTGGCCCTCGCCGCCGCACTCGCCTGCCCTTCGCTCTCACCCGCGAGGGACTACTTCGTCGCTCCTGACGGGAAGGACATGAACTCCGGGGACAAAGACGCCCCGCTTCGCACCATCGCAGCGGCCGCGAGCGTGGCGAAACCGGGCGACACGTGCTTTGTCCGGGGCGGCGTGTACCGCGAGTCGGTCTCGCTAACGAAGTCCGGCTCGAAAGACAGACCCATTCGCTTCGAGGCCTTCCCGGGCGAGGTCGTGACGCTGAGCGGCACGCAGAAGCTGACCGGGGCGTGGACGAAGCACAAGGGCGCGATCTACAAGACGAGAATCGCCCGAAAGTTCATCCAACTGTTTGCGGATGGGGAGTTGATGCTCGAAGCCCGCTGGCCGAACGTGACCCCCGGGGAAATGCTCACCCGCAAGGCCTGGGCGCCGACGGGCAAGGGCAGCCGGTACGGGAAAGTCGTCGACCCGAAACTCGCCCGGACCGGCGTGGATTGGACGGGCGCGGTGGCGATGCTGAACGTCGCGCACCAGTTCTACACGTGGTCGCGGACGGTGCAGGCCCACGCCGCCGGCAGCGATACGTTCACCTACGCGAAGGACCTCGACGTCATCACCCACTACGCGGACAAGACGCGCCAGTGGGAAGACGACCGGTACTTCCTCGTCGGCAAGCTCGCCGCCCTCGACAGCCCCGGCGAGTGGTTCCACGACCGCAAGGCGGGCGTCCTCTACTTCTGGCCGCCCGCGAACAAGACGCCGTCGGAAATGACCGTCGAGATCAAAGTCCGCGACTTCGCGTTCGACGTTCGCGGCGCGGAATACGTTGAGATCAAGGGGTTCCACTTCTTCGCAACCACGTTCCGGTTCGACAGGTGCAATCACTGCGTCGTCGACGGCTGTCACCTGCTCTTCCCTGTCTACGCCCGGCGTCTGCAGGACAAGCAGGCCCGCGACGAACTCGGCGTCCTCACGACGATGACCGGCACGCACAACGTAGTCCGCAACACGAGCCTCGCCCACAGCCCCACCGGCGGGATCACCGTCAGCGGGCGGTACACCACCGTCGACAACTGCCTCATCCGCGACACCTGCTGGTTCGGATCGCTGCGACATCTGCCGCTGATGCACCACAGCACCGCGAAGGAAGGCGAGACGGCCGGCTGCGTCACGCGGTACTGCACCGTGTTCGACGGGGGCAACGCCCTGATCGGCTACCGCGGCTGGGGCGGGCACGTCGTGGAGTACAACCACGCCTACAACGGCGGGCTGAGCTGCAAGGACGTGGCGCTGGTCTACACGGGGCAGCCCTCCATCGCGGGGAGCATCGTGCGATACAACT
>CAZEJA010000123.1:1668-8322 GCA_964512215.1 uncultured Planctomycetaceae bacterium | reverse complement strand
CGGAAGCGGTAGACCTTGCCCTTCTCGCCGTGGTGCTGCAGGGCGATGTAGCCCTGGGCGTCTTCCTTGTCGTGCACGTCCGTCGTCACCACGCCGTTGACCGAAATGACGATGTGATCGCCGCGGCATTCGATGCGGTACTTGTTCCACGCGTCGTGCTTGTAGCAGTCGCCCGCACGCTTGCGGAAGTCCGCGATCGACTTCTCACGCTCGGCCGCGGATAGCTTCTTGTTGTCCCGCGCGGGGGAGATGAACCATTTCCGCCGCCCCTCGTCGTACAGCCCGCCCGACCACTTGCGGTCCGTCGGGTCGACCTCGGCCTGATAGCCCCACACCTTGCCCGGTTTCTGGTTGCAGCGGAACATGAAGCCGCTGTTGGCCTTGCCTTTGGCCGGCAGGCGGACCTCCGCCTCGAACACGAAGTCCGCGTACTGCTTGGCCGTCACCAGGAAGAACTTGCCTTTCTGACTCGTCAGGTGAATCTCACCCTCGACGACCTCGGCCTTGCCGAACTTGTACGGGTTCGTCCAGCCTTCCAGCGTCTTGCCGTCAAATAGCGGCGTCCATTTCACGTTGGCGTCGGCCTTCTTGTGCGACGGGCAACAGTGCGTCGCCCACACCGTCCCCACGCCCGCCGCCAACAGAACCGCCACCACCACCGACCAGTTCACGAGAATGCTCTTCCGCATGTTGTGTCCCTTTCGTGTCGAGTATCTGACGTAACGCGAATTGGGATTATACCACCGTCCCATGCCCGACTTCGAGTGGGTGGTCCACGAATTACACGAACGACAGGCAGGTCGGTGCCCCTAATCGGCCGGCTCCCAGCGGTGGATGCATTGGCGGCCGGACTGGCGGCGCCACTCGGCGTAGGCGCCGTATTCGTCGACTTCTCGCTCGCACAGGAACTCGATGGGCACGCCGTAGAGCGTCCGCTCGTACTCCTGCACGCCGCAGACGCGGCACTGATAGTGCTCCGCCCGGAACCCCACCCCCACCGCGAGGACGATCCCCACGATCAAGGCCACCACCACCCGCCGGATATTCCGCGCACGTGCCATCGACCTGCTTCCTTCCCGTACTTGATTATCCCCGTCCTGCATCCTGCGGACAAGGGGCGTGCTACTTCGGTCTTGCTTCATCGTCGGGGCGCGGGAATAATCGGCGGTCTGTGAGGTGAGGATTCGTGGGTTCGGGGCGGGGAGATGTTCGATGGGTGACGGGGTCCGGGAACAATTGGCGTTGGCGCGGGAGAGCTTGCTGGATCTGTCCGCGCGCAATCGCCTGCTGAACTTTCGGCCGACGAAGCGGACGACGGTGGAGATCGTCGATGAGCTGCCGGGCGAGGTCTGGCGGCTGCTGTTCGCGGAGGAGCGGAAGCTGGCGTTCCTGGCCAAGGAGGAGCACCAGTTGTTCGACGACGAGGGGGCTGCCGACGCGTCGGGCGAATTCGAACCCGAGGAGATATCCGAGGAGCCCCCCACCGCCCCGCTGGCGGAGCTTGTCGTCCTGGCGGCGGCCGCGGATGAGCAGTCGGAAGCTCCGGAGCCCCCCCTGCCCCCCGCCGAGCCTGCCAAAGACGATGCGGACGATGCGATCCCCGAGGCGGAACTCGACGAGCACGACCTGTTCGCCCAGCCGGACGTGACGACGGCGCTGGAGCGCGGGGGCGAGCTGCCTGAACGGTACACGGACCTGTTCCTCCAGACGCCGCTGACGGATGAGGCGCTGCAGACGAACCTACTGCGGATCGACCAGACGGCGACGACGGCCGTCACCGAGCGCGGCGTGAACCTGCTGTTTCTGGCGATGGGATTCCTGCGGTGGATCGACAAGGACGATCCGAAGCGGACGTTCCTGGCGCCGCTCGTGCTGCTGCCGGTGGGCCTGGAGCGGTCGTCGGCGCGACACCGCTTCAAGGTCGCGGCGCTCGAGGACGACCCGGTCCTGAACCCCTGCCTTGCCCGCAAACTGACGGAACTGGGCATCGACCTGCCCGCGGCGCCGGACGACTGGGGCGACTTCGACGTGCCCGCCCACCTGCAGGCCGTCCGAGACGCGGTCGCCGAGCGCGACGGATGGGACGTGGTCGACGACATCTACCTGGGCTTCTTCTCGTTCACGAAGTATCTGATGTACGTGGACCTCGACCCCGCGCGGTGGGCTACGAATGAGGACGGGCAGCCCGCCCTGCTGACCAACCCGCTGGTCCGCTCGCTGTGCGGCGCCGACGACGTGCTCGAAGCCGATGACGACGCCGAACTGCCCGACGCGTCCCAGCTCGACGAGCTGTTCGCCCCGGACGACCTCTGCCAGGTCATGGACGCCGACTCCAGTCAGCAGATGGCGATCCTCGCGGCGCGGCGGGGGCGGAGCCTCGTCATCGAAGGCCCGCCCGGCACGGGCAAGAGCCAGACCATCACCAACATCATCGCCGAGTGCCTCGGCGCGGGGCGGACCGTGCTGTTTGTCAGCGAGAAGCTGGCGGCCCTGGAGGTCGTCAAGGGGCGCCTCGACCGCGTCGGGTTGGGCGACTTCTGCCTCGAACTGCACAGCACGAAGGCGAACCGCCGCGCGGTGGCGGCGGAGCTGGAGCGGGTGATCAGCAAGGGGCGCGCCTCGCGCCCCGAACCGGACAGCGAAAGCGACAAGCTCCAGCGTCTGCGGCGGCGCCTGAACCGCTACGTCGACGCACTGCACGCCCCGGACGGGCCGTCCGGGATGACGCCCTACGAAGCGATCGGGCGGCTGGCGCTGCTGAGCGACGTGCCCGAGGTGGCGTGCGACCTGCCGGGCTTCGCCGAGTGGGACCGCGAGCGGATCGACGAACTCAAGGGCCTGGTCGCCGAACTGGGCCGACAGAGCGGGCGCGTCTGGCCGCCGGGCGAGCACACGTGGCGCGGGGCGCGAGTCGCCGCGATGACGCCCCGGGCACGCCGCGAGGCCGAGCAGCTCGTCGGCGCGACCCGCAAGGCGGCGGCGGACATCCGCGACGCCGCCACCGGCGTTGCGGCGCTGACGGGCGCAGCCGAAGCGACGGACCTTGCCGCCGCGCGGGCGACCCTCGACGCGGCGACGACCGTGCTGAACTCTCCGAAGCCCGCCCGGCGACTGCTGCACGAGACGATCTGGAAGGCCCTCTCGCCCGAACTGCGGGAGATGGTCGACCGCATCGGGCGTTACGTCGAGGGGCTGCACTGGATGACCGGACGGTACGACCTGCCCGCCTTCCGGGGGGCGGACTGGCGCGGCGTCCACGATCGCAGCGTCAAGCACTGGGGGTCGTGGACGCGCGTGCTGCGCTGGTCGTACTGGTCGGACCGCATGCAGATCCGCCGCACACGCCAGGCGGGGCACGCCCCGAAGCTCGATGAGCTGGCGGGGGACGTCGAGCAGCTCAGCCGCCTGGAAGAGATCCGCCGCGCGCTGGAGGCGTCCGACGAGTTGGGGAAGGACTGCTTCGACGCCGCCTGGTGCGGCGCGGAGAGCGACTGGGAGGCCCTGGCGGACCTGGCGGCCTGGCTGACGGACTTCCACCGCCTCGTCCAGGCCGGGTGGATCGACCCGGGCGGCGCGGACCTGGCCGCCCCGGACGCCGACACCGACAAGCTCGCCACAGCGACCGAGATGCTCCACCGCCGCCTCGCCGCGTGGAGCGAAGCGTGGGATGCGCTGGTCGCGGCGCTGCAGATCAACGACGAGATCTTCGACGGGCCCGTTGCCGGCGTGGGCCTCGGCGACCTGCTCGCTCGCCTGGATCGGATGGCCGCCGAGGCGGAGACGCTGTTCGAGTGGGCGCGCTACCAGGCCGCCCTGCAGGCGTGCGAGCAGGCGCCGGTGGCCGACTTCGCCGCCGCGGCCGAGCGCGAGGGCATCGAGCCCGAACTGCTCGCGCTGACGATGGAGAAGCAGTTCCTCCAGCAGTGGGCCGAGCACGCACTGGTAGAGCGGGAGGAACTGAGCGGCTTCGACGGGACGGCCCACGAGGCCGACCGGTTGGCCTTCGCACACCTGGACCGCCAGTCGGTCCGCGCCGCACGCGTACGGCTGCATTCACGGATCGTCGCCGAGCGCCCGCTCAACGGCGTCAAGGCCGCCCCGAGTTCGCAACTGGGCATCCTGCAGGGCGAGGCGCGGCGCAAGCGCGGCGGGCGGTCGATCCGCAAGCTCCTGTCCGACGCCCCGGACGCGATTCAGAAGCTCAAGCCCTGCTTCATGATGAGCCCGCTGTCGGTCTCGCAGTTCCTCGCCAGCGGCGGCATGCGGTTCGACGTCGTGATCTTCGACGAGGCCAGCCAGGTCGAGCCCGCCGACGCGCTCGGCGCCGTCGCCCGGGGCCGCCAGCTCGTGCTGGTGGGCGACCCCAAGCAGCTCCCGCCGACGGACTTCTTCCGCGTGACGGGCGAGGCGCCCACGGAGGCCCTCGCGGGCCTGGCGGACATGGAATCGATCCTCGATCGCGGCGCGGTGGTCCTGCCCGCCCAGCGGCTGAAGTGGCATTACCGCAGCCGCCACGAATCGCTGATCGCGTTCTCCAACACCCACTTCTACGACGGCGGCCTCGTGACGTTCCCCTCCGCCCACACCGACCGGGCGGAATACGGGCTGTCGATGGTCTACCACGGCGAGGACGTCTACGACCGCGGCGGGACGCAGACCAATCGCGACCAGGCGCGGCGGATCGCTCACGCGGTGTTCGACCACGCCCGGCAGCGCGGCGACGTGACGCTCGGCGTGGGCGCGTTCAGCCGCGCCCAGCAGCTCGCGATCCTCGACGAGGTCGAGAAGCTCCGGCGCGAGGACAACTCGGTCGAGGCGTTCTTCGACCGCGACCGCCCCGAGCCGTTCTTCGTCAAGAACCTCGAGTCCATTCAGGGCGACGAGCGCGACGTGATCTTCCTGTCGGTCGGCTACGGGCGCGACCGCGACCGCAAGATCACGATGAACTTCGGGCCGCTGAACAAGGACAACGGGTGGCGGCGCCTCAATGTGCTGATCACCCGCGCGCGACGCCGCTGCGTGGTGTTCACGTCGATCCGCGCCGAGGACATCGACCTGACGAGCACGCAGTCGCGCGGCGTCGAGGCGCTGAAGGGCTACCTCGAGTTCGCCGCCGCGGGCGAGCCGGCCGGTCATCCGGCCGTCGCGGGGGGCTTCGCCTCGTCCTTCGAGCAGGCCGTCTCCAACGCCCTGGTGTCCAACGGGCTGGCGGTGCATTCCCAGATCGGCTCGGGCGGGTTCGTGGTCGACCTCGCCGTCGTCGACGCCGCCCACAGCGGGCAGTACCTGCTGGGCATCGAGTGCGACGGGGCCACGTACGGCCAGGCCGCGACGGCCCGCGACCGCGACCGCCTGCGACAGCAGGTGCTGGAGGGGCTCGGATGGCGGATTCATCGCGTCTGGGCGGCGGATTGGCTGCGCACGCCCGCGCGACAGGTGCAGAGCGTGCTCGACGCCGTCGAGGCCGCTCGCAAACGGACGCTGCGCCCGACCATGACCGAAGCCGGCGCGGCCGCCCCGGAGGACGGCGAGGCCGATGCGACGGTCGAGGCGGGCGAGCAGACGATGATCCCGTCGGTGCCCTACCGCCGCCACACGGCGCGCCCGGGCTCGCCCGAGGAGTTCTACACCGCCCAGCCCGGCGACCTGGCCGCCCTGGCCGAGACGATCATCCGCACGGAGGGCCCCGTCCACACGAGCGTGTTGACGCGGCGGATCGCCGCCTGCTTCGGGCTCGCTCGCGCCGGCGCGCGGATCCACGACCGCGTCGCCCTCGCCGTGCAGCTCAACACGGTCACCGGCAAGGCCGTCGAGCGGGAGGACTTCCTCTGGCCCGGCGACATGGAGCAACCCCCGGTTCGCGTTCGCACCGACGAGGACGACCGCGACATCGACCTGATCTGCCCTGAGGAGATCGCCGTCGCGGCACGGCTGCTGCTGGAGG
Organism: uncultured Planctomycetaceae bacterium; assembly: GCA_964512215.1. Taxonomy (GTDB): domain Bacteria; phylum Planctomycetota; class Phycisphaerae; order SM23-33; family SM23-33; genus CAZEJA01. The sequence goes on along the minus strand of CAZEJA010000123.1, from coordinate 2,378 downwards.
CGCAGTTCGGTATGAACCGGACGGATCTGATCACGCAGGCCGCCCGGGCCCTGGGGTTCGCCAGCGCCGGCAGCCGCATCACCGAACGCGTCGGCGAGGTCGTCCAGGCGGACATCGACGCCGGGCGAATCGCCGTCGACACCGCGGACTACCTGACGGTCCGCGAGTAGGTCGGGCGTACTTGCCCGCCCTACGGGGTGAACATCCGATCCAGGACCCACTCGTATTCGCGGGCGATGGAGTCGGTCACGTCGGCGGCGCGGAGGTCGGGGGGCAGCACGTCGAAGGTGTAGGTCTCGATCTCCAGGTGTTCGGTCGCCCCGCCCGTGACGGCTGCGATGAAGTCGTCCGTGAACAGGCTGCTGGTCGACCGCAGCGCACCGAACTGCCCGAAGAACAGAGGCACGTGGAAGTGGATGCGCCATTCCTCGTCGGCGTCGCTCCCTGCCGCCAGGGCGGCCGGCAGGTCCGGGAACGATCGGATCGCCCCGTCGGCGCTGCGGGCCTTGACCTGGTGCAGGTAGACGGGGTCGCAGAACTCGCCCAGCCGCTCGATGGCGGCGCTCGTGGGCTCGGCCCGCAGGGCGGCGCTGAGGTGGACCTTGCCCACCCGCACGTCCCCTTCCCGCAGACGGGTGAGCGTCCGGCCCAGGTCCTCGAACTCGACGGCCAGGTGAGACGCGTCGAAGCACACGCTCAGGTGACGCGCG
>CAZEJA010000123.1:0-1568 GCA_964512215.1 uncultured Planctomycetaceae bacterium | reverse complement strand
CTCGAACTCGACGGCCAGGTGAGACGCGTCGAAGCACACGCTCAGGTGACGCGCGAGGGCTTCCTCCGCCCGCGCGGCGGACAGCCCATGGGTGTTCTTCAGATACGGCAGTCCGACGTCCCGTAACGGGCCGTGGAAAAACGCCAGCGTCTCGTCGGTAGTTTCGATGTAGCAGTCCGGCTCGGGCTCGAGGGCGAGCGTGATCTCCGCGCCGGTGCGTTCGTGCAGTTCCGCGAGGTGGGCGGCGGTGTCTGCAAGCATGTCCACCATCGCCACGACATCGGCGTCGGCCTGGATCCACGACTTGTACGAACCGGGCACGGTGCTGATCGAGCCCGTCACGCCCTCGGGCAGCAATTCGGCGAGGATGTCGGCCAGCCGCATCGTGTAGTCGCGCCGCTCGGGCGTCCGCCAGTCCGGGCGGTACACCTCCTCCTTGACGGCCGTGCCATGAAACTGTCCCCACGGGAAGCCGTTGATCGTGAAGACGTACAGGTTCTCCCGACCCAGGAACGAGCGGAACTCCTCCAGGGCGGCCGGCTGAGAGAGCGTCTCCGCCGCCGCGGCGCCCAGTCGCATGCCCAGCCCGAAAGCGCCTTCCCGATCCAGCCCCGCCCGCACCGCGAGGGCTTTCTCGCGAATGGCTGCGAAGTTCTCCTCCCACGTCTCGCCCGGATGCACGTTCAGGCAGTAGGTCAGATGGATCGGAGGATCGTCCTGGACTTTCATGTGAGCCTGTACTCCGCCACGAGTGACCGGAGAGCTGCCTTGTAATCGGGGAGTATTCTACCGGGTTGAGGCGGGTAGTCCCACCTCGCTCTGCGGATTGCCGAGCAGCCGTTGCAGATTGCGGGAAATCCTGAGCCCGAACTTGACGATAGTATCACTAGATGATACTATTGGGTTGTGGGCAAACCCGAGAGAACGCTGGTTGCCGTCTTCGACGACCCGGTTCGGGCGAACATCGTCTGGTCGGACATCGAGTCGATGCTGCGGCACAGCGGAGCGGAGGTCAGCGAGGGCAGAGGCTCTCGGGTGCGAGTGGCCCTGAACGGAGTGCGGGCGGTGTTCCACCGGCCTCACCCGGAGAAGGAGACGGACAAGGGCGCAGTTCGTTCGGTGCGCCGCTTCCTGACGGAAGCAGGAGTGACGCCATGATGGAACACAAGGGATACCTCGGTAAGGTCGAGTTCGACGCCGACGCGAACCTGCTTCACGGCGAGGTGCTGGGCATTCGAGACGTGGTAACATTCCAGGGAACGTCCGTGGAGGAGATCGAGCAGGCGTTTCGGGATTCGGTCGATGATTACCTGGACTTCTGCAAGGAACGAGGGGAGAAGCCCGACAAGCCTTGCTCGGGTCGGTTCGTGGTTCGGATGAGTCCGGACCTGCACCGTCGCGCGAGCATGGTGGCTACCACGTCGCACATGAGCCTGAATGCGTTTGTGGCCAAGTGCGTGGAGACGTTGGTCACAGGAGATGTCCCCCCTCCAAAGCCAGACACACGCAAGAAGGGCCGGCAGCGCCGAATCCGATCGACCGTATGGTCGGCCCATTCTCGCATCTCG
>CAZEJA010000122.1:0-8331 GCA_964512215.1 uncultured Planctomycetaceae bacterium | reverse complement strand
CTTCGACGGCGAGCCCGTGCGGCGCGTCCTCTGCGTGCGCGACCCCTACGCCTGGTTGCGGTCGTGCTACCGCTACTTCTGCCGGCACAAGGGCGCCGACGGGACCATCGACAAGGCCTTCGCGAAGGCCTGGTCCCTCGAGCGGTTCATCCGCTCGGCGCACTACACGTGGGAGACGCCGATGGGCCGGTGGAACGACCTCAACCGCCGGTGGACCGCGTTCCACGATCGTCACCCGGCCCGGTGCATCCTGATCCGGTCGGAAGACCTGCTGGGCCCGGACGAGCAGGTGCAACAGATGCAGCGCGTCGAGCAGCAGCTTGGCTTGCGGAGGCGCGGCGAATGGCAGACGGAGCGCCGCCGCATCAACAACCGGATGCGCCGGACCCGGAAGGACATGGACTGGGAGTATTACCGGCAGCGGCGGTATTTTGAGGACTACACGCCGGCGTTGCTGGCGTTCGTCCGCGGCCGGCTTGACGCGTTGCTGGCCGGGCGGCTTGGCTACCGAATCGAGGCGCACCCGGGAGCAAGGGGGCACGGAGCATGAGAGAGGACCGCAACCTCTTCGTTACGACGATGTGGAGGACGGGGTCGACCTGGCTGTGCGATCTCGTTTCGGGGCTGATGGGAACGCGCCGCGGCTTCTGGCCGCGGGCGCGCGTGACCGACGAGAGATTCCTCCGGGCGTTCCGGCGCCGCGGCCCGCACGTGATCAAGATGCACGCCGTGGACCCGCGGCGGATCTGCTCCTTGATGGGCGACGAGCGCAACGTCGCGGTGACCGTCACGCGAGACGTCCGGGACGCTCTCGTGTCCCGCGCGTTCTTCTGGCGCCACGACCCGGTCCAGACCCGCATGCGCACGCGGCGACTGCGGCGCGGCAAGGGGACGCCCGTCGACCGGTTCATCCGGGACGCCGGCGCCTGGACGGACCGGCAGTACGTCAACGGCCTGCTGCCCGCCTGCGATCTCCGGGCGCTGCTCGAGCCCGACGCGATGTTCACGGGCTTCACGCACCCGAAACACTGGGGCACGACCTACGAGCGATTGACCGCCGACGCGGCGGGGGAGCTTCGCGGGCTGTGCGGCCGGCTGCGGATCGACCGGTCGGACCGGGCGATCCGGAACGTGGTGGCCGGGCAGTCCTTCGCGCGGAAGACCGGGCGCCGGCGCGGCGAGGGGCGGAACCGGGCCTTCCGGCGCAAGGGCGTGGTGGGCGATCACCGCGCCTGGCTGACGCCCGAGAGCATCGCCCTCATCGACCGGGCGTGGAGCGACGTGACGGGCAACGCCCGAGGACGAGCCACATGAGCGCGGAACGAACGATCCGGCGGGCGGGGCGGTGTCGGGGGGCCAAGGCTGTCCGCGGCCCCGGCGGGACCGCGGCGGCGCTGCTGCGCCGGCGCGGCGCGATCTGTCGCACCTGCGACGAGCGGGACGGCTGCTACGTCGCCCACCAGCGCCCCTGCTCCCGGCGGCGCATCCTGATGGACGCCCGCAAGTTCTGCCCCGCGGATCCGCCGCGGTGGTAACGGCCGCACCAACGAAACAGGGGAAGGAGACAGGGCACATGACGGAACACATCACAGAGGCGGTCGATCCGCCCGGGCAGCTCTTCGTGGAGGAGGATCGGGCGGCAGCGCTCCGGGAGCAATCGCGGCAGTGGCCGTCCTGGTCGCTCACGCCGCGACAGCTCTGCGACCTGGAACTGCTTACCTGCGGGGCCTTTGCGCCGCTGGGAGGCTTTCTGGACCGGGCGGACTACGAGTGCGTCTGCGAGACGATGCGCCTCACCGGCGGGGCGCTGTGGCCGATGCCGATTACGCTCGACGTGCCGGAGTCCGTCGCCCGGACCGTCGGGACGGGCGGCATGCTGGCGCTGCGCGACGCCGAGGGCGTCATGCTGGCGGCGCTGCACGTCGAGCAGGTCTGGCGCCCGGACCGCCGGGCCGAAGCCCGCGGCGTGTACGGCACGGAGGATGTCGAGCACCCCGGCGTCGCCCGCCTGCTGCAGCGGACCCGCCCGGTCTACGTCGGCGGGGGTGTCGAGGCCCTCGAACCGCCGAGGCACTACGACTTCCCCGACCTCCGCGCCACCCCCGCGGAGGTCCGCGCCGCGATCGTCCGTCGGGGCTGGCAGCGCGTCGTGGCCTTCCAGACGCGCAACCCGATGCACCGCGCGCATCTCGAGCTGACCGTCCGGGCGGCCGAGCAACTGCAGGCCGGGCTGCTGATCCACCCCGTCGTCGGCCCGACCCGACCCGGCGACGTCGACCCCCACGCCCGCGTCCGCTGCTACCGCGCCATCGAGCGCCATTACCCGCCGGGGGCGGCGCTGGTTCGCCTGCTGCCGCTGGCCATGCGGATGGCCGGGCCGCGCGAAGCGGTGTGGCACGCCCTGATCCGCCGCACCTACGGCTGCACGCACTTCATCGTCGGGCGCGACCACGCCGGGCCGGGCGTCCGGTCCGACGGGCGACCGTTCTACGGGCCCTACGACGCCCAGGACCTGCTGCGACAGCACCAGGCCGAGGCGGGCATCGAAATGGTCCCGTTCCGGAACATGGTCTACCTCGCCTCGCGCGACGCCTACGTTCCGGAAGACCAGGCCCCCGGCGGCGCCGACGTCCGCTCGCTGTCGGGCACCGAACTGCGCCGCCGACTCGCCGACGGCAGCGACATCCCCGAGTGGTTCTCCTTCCCCGACGTCGTCGCCGAACTGCGGCGGTCCGTCCGCCCGCGCCGCCGGCGCGGGTTCACCGTCTTCTTCACCGGCCTGCCCAGCTCCGGCAAGTCCACGCTCGCCAACGTCCTCGTCGCCCGCCTGCGGGAACGCGGCGGGCGGGCCGTCACGCTGCTCGACGGCGACCTCGTGCGGAAGCTCCTGTCGTCCGAACTGGGCTTCTCGCCCGAGCACCGCGCGCTGAACATCCGCCGCATCGGCTGGGTCGCCGCCCAGATCACGCGCAGCGGCGGTGTGGCCGTCTGCGCGCCGATCGCCCCGCAGGACGCCATCCGGCGGGAGGTCCGCGAGGGGATCGAGCCCCACGGAGGCTTCCTGCTCGTGCACGTCGCGACCCCCGCGGAGGTCTGCGAGCGGCGCGACCGCAAGGGCCTCTACGCCAAGGCCCGCGCCGGGCTGATCGACGCCTTCACCGGCGTGACCGCCCCCTACGACGAGCCCGCCGACGCCGAGATCGTCCTCGACACGACCGCCCGCTCGCCCGAGCAGTGCGTCGACGACGTCCTTGCCCGCCTCGAGCGGGACGGCTACCTCCCCGCCCCCATCCCCGCCAACGCGCCGCGGACGTAGCCGACGGATTCAGCCAGGCCGGGCAAGAGGTCCTGCATGTGCGTCTCGACCTCGATGCCGACCACGCCGGCGTAGCCGAACTTCGCCAAGGCGCGCAGGATGCCCGGCAGGTCCACCACGCCGCGGCCGAGTTCGGTGCTGCGGCCTTTCTTCGTCGCGGCGTCGACGTCCTTGAGGTGCACGTCCAGCGTCCGCTCGGCCGTCGCGATTGTCGCGGCGACGGGATCGACGCCCGCCCGCTGCGTGTGTCCGGTGTCGTGGCAGATGCCGATCCGCCGGTCGAGCGTGCGGATCTTCTCCAGGACGGCCTGCGGCGTGGGGTAGTGCTTGTCCTCGGGCCCGTGATTGTGGATGGCCGCCCGGATGCCGGTGGCGCGGACCTTCTTGTCCAGCAGGCCCAGCAGCTCCGGGCGGATGTTGATCGTGATCAGTCCGAAGCCGGCTGCCTTGGCGTACTCGAACGCGCGGGTCACCTGCGCCTCGGTCCGCATGTAGATCACGCCGCCGGCGTACGGCACGCAGCCGGCCTGCTTGACCTTTGTGATGGCGGCGGCGATCCGCTCATCCGTCGCATCCATCGGCACCAGGTTGTTCCGCAGGCAGATGTGCTTGACGTCCACGCGCCGCGCCATCGCGAGCGTCTGGTCGAGGTCGTAGTGCTTGAACATGTACGTCGGCAGGCCCAGGCGGAAGGGGATCTTCCGGGCTGGCTGCGTCGTCGGCGCCTGAGCGGCGCGGATCCCCGCCGGTGTCAGCGCCGCCGCGGCGAGTCCCCCCGCCTGCAGAATGCGGCGGCGATTCGGAGCGGAATCCGTCATGGGATGCCTCCTATTCCACCGGGCCGTAGCGCGGGCCGATCTGCTTGGCCAGCGTCTTGCCCTCGGCCAGCAGGGCCTTGCGCTGGGCGCCGGTGAGCGGCTTGTACTGCTGCGCGAACGTCACGTTCTGGATCGCCTGTTCGAGTGTGTACGGTCCGACGACCGCCGACGCGACACCTTCGAGGTCCAGCGCGTAAGCCATCGCCTGCGGCAGCAGCTCCGCCCGCGTCGCACAGCCGACGTGGCCCTTCTTGTGGAACTTGAAGCCGCCCTTGATGCCGACGTAGACCTTCATCGCGACGATGCCCGCCTTCTGCTTGCGGGCCTCGGGGAGGACCTTCGACTCGAAGTCGTAGATGTTCCGGTCCGCGTAGTTCAGCACGGGCATGACCACGTCGATCTGCCCGGTCTTGAGCAGGCGGACGAACCGCGCCGGGCGGTTGTGCCCGGAAATGCCGACGAACCGCAGCTTGCCCTTGTCCTTCTGTTTCAGCAGGTAGTTCAGCACGCCGTCGTCCGCAAGCACCTTGTCGATGTTCTTCCCGCCGACGCTGTGGATGTGCACGAGGTCCAGATAGTCGGTCTTCAGCAGGCGGAGCGACTCGGCGAGCGACTGTTCGGCCCGCTTGGCCGAATCGGTCGAGACCTTCGTGACCAGGAAGATCTTGTCGCGCCGCTTCGGCACGAGGTGGCCGAGGATCTCTTCGGCGTTGCCGTAGATGCGGGCGGTGTCGACGTAGTTCACGCCCCGGTCAAGCGCCGCGCCGAAGACCTTGATGCCTTCCTGGACGCCGACGGGTCCCTCGCCCAGCGGGGCCGTACCCAGACCGAGGATCGTCACGCGGGCCTTCGTCCGCCCGAGCGTCCGCATCGGCAGGGCGCCGGAGGGCGCCTGCATCGCCCGCGATTGCCCCGCCAGCGCGATCCCCGCCCCGGTGACGGCCGACCGCCGGAGGAACTGCCGCCGGTCGATGCGTCCCGCCCCCGTGCTGTCCCCGTGCGTCGCAGCCTCTCGATGATCGGTCATGTTACCGTCGCTCCTTACAGCCGGTGGGTTTGCCTGCATCCATTTGACTCGGTGCGGGCAGCATGTCAACCCCTGCGCAGGCGCGCCGGGCGCCGTGGCTTGCGGAGTGCAGCGGAGCAACCACGCTGTTGCCATCTCCGCGCCGCGTGGTTGCGGCCTTGTGGCCGCAGCCCACGGCACCCATCCACGCTGTTTCACCGCCGCGCGAAGGATGTTTTCGGATACAATCACGCTCTGCACGACGCCCGAGGGCGAAGGGCGGCGGAACATGCGGGCATTCTGTCAGGAAGCAATCGATATGTCGAATACACCGACGCGAAGGCAGGTACTGACGGGGGCGGGGAGCGTGCTGGCATCCGCTGCGGGCGCCGGCGCCGCGGCGCGACCCGACAACAAGGCTGCGGGGGCGTATCGCTTCCGCTACTGCCTCAATACGGGGACGATCCGCGGGCAGAAGCTGGACCTTCCCGGCGAGATCGACGCGACCGCGAAAGCAGGCTATGACGGCATCGAGCCGTGGACGGGGACGATCCACCGCTACGTCGAGTCGGGCGGGTCGCTGACCGACATCCGCAAGCGGTGCGAAGACGCGGGGCTGAAGGTGGTCAGCGCGATCGGCTTTGCGCGGTGGATCATCGATGACGATGAGCAGCGCGCCAAGGGCGTCGAGCAATTGAAGCGTGACATGGACGCGCTGGCGCAGATCGGCGGCACGCACATCGCCGCCCCGCCGGCCGGGGCGAATCGGCCGGGCACGACGCTCGACCTCGACAAGGCAGCCGAGCGGTACCGGGCGATCCTCGAGATGGGGCGGACCATCGGCGTGATCCCGCAGCTCGAGACGTGGGGCCCGTCGGCCAATCTCAGCCGCCTCTCGGAGGCCCTCTACGTCGCGGCGCGGACCGGGCATCCGGACGCCTGCATCCTGGCCGACGCGTATCATATGTACAAGGGCGGCACGAAGCCCGAAGCACTGAAGCTGCTGGGGCGGCAAGCCGTGCACTGCTTCCACATGAACGACTACCCCGCCGACCCGCCGCGCGAGACCATCGGAGACGCCGACCGCATCTGGCCGGGCGACGGCGTGGCGCCGCTCAAGCAGATCCTCACGCACCTGGCGGAGAATCACTGTGACGTGATGCTCTCGCTGGAGCTGTTCAACCGCCAGTACTGGAAGCTCCCCGCCCTGCAGGCGGCCAGGACCGGACTGGAGAAGATGAAGGCGTCCGTCCGCGCCGCGGGACTCGCGTGATACGCGCAGCGGCAGAAGGCGAGTTCCCGGAAGGCGCGCAGCGGCAGGAAGCGAGCCCCCGAAGGGGGCGACAGATCGTAGCCCCGGGCGTGAGCCCGGGGTGCCGGAGACCCTCCCACGCAATGAGCCCCGGAGGGGCGGTAGAGGGAACAGGAAGAGGATGACATCGATGCGCAGAGACACACAGATCACGACGCTTGTCGGCATTCTGACGTTGGCGGCCCTTCTCGCGCCCGCACATGCGGCCGATGACGCCGACGCCCTGGCGCGGAAGATTTTGGACGCCACCGGCGTCCAGGGCGGGCTGATCGTCCACGTCGGCTGCGGCGACGGAAAGCTCACCGCAGCGCTTCGCGCCAACGACAGCTACTCCGTGCACGGGCTGGACGCCTCGGCTGTCAACGTCGCCAAGGCCCGCGAGCACATCCACTCGCTCGGCGTGTACGGGGGTGTCGCAGTCGACCACCTGCGCGGGGCGGAACTGCCTTACGTCGACAACTCCGTCAACCTGCTCGTCTCGGAGAATCTCGGCGGCGTCTCAAAGGCCGAGGTCCTGCGCGTGCTCTGCCCCAACGGGGTGGCGTACGTCAAGGGCGATGGCGGCTGGACGGAAACGGTCAAGCCCCGCCCGGCCGCTCTCGACGAGTGGACGCACTACCTGCACTCCGCGGGCAACAACGCCGTCTCGCACGACACCGTTGTAGGCCCGCCGCGGCGCCTGCAGTGGGTGGGCAGCCCGAAGTGGGCGAGGCATCACGACCACATGGCCAGCACCAGTGCGGTCGTCGCTGCGGGGGGGCGGATCTTCTACATCTTCGACGAGGGCCCGACGGCGGCGATCCAGTTGACGCCCAAGTGGTCGCTCATCGCCCGCGACGCGTTCAACGGGACCATTCTCTGGCGGCGACGGATCGAGGAGTGGAACCCGCACCTCTGGCCGCTCAAGAGCGGGCCCGCCCAGCTCCCGCGGCGCCTGGTGGCGGTCGGGAATCGCGTCTACGTCACGCTTGGCATTAACGCGCCGCTGACGTGCCTGGACGCCGCGACGGGCAAGACGCTGCGGACCTACGAGAAGACCGCGGCGACGGAGGAAGTCATCGCCTCCGACGGCGTACTCTTCGCGCTGATCGACTCGGACCTCGCCGGACGCAAGAAGCTCCGCGCATCGTTCACCAGCCAGAACGCGCTGCGGAGTTACGTCGAGAACGCCGCCTGGGACGCCCCCCCGCGGTCGATCGCCGCCATCGAGGCCGAGACGGGCAAGACGCTCTGGACGAAGTCCACCCCCGTCGTGCCCCTGACGCTGACCGCCGATGCCCAGCACGTCTACTTCCATGACGGCGGGAAGATCATCTGCCTCGACCGTCGCACGGGCGAGCCCGCCTGGACATCCAAGCCACTGCCCCGGGCGGCGAAGATCCGCGTGTGGTCGCCGCCGACGCTGGTAGCGTACCGGGACGTGGTCATCTATGCCGGGGGCGAGAAGATCATCCGCCACAAGGGCGGCAAGGACATGATGACGGCCCTGTCGGCAAAGACGGGCAAGGTGCTCTGGACCGCGGAGCATCCGCCGTCCGGCTATGACTCGCCCGAGGATGTCTTTGTCGCGGGCGGGCTGGTGTGGACGGCCCCGACGACGAACCGGCGCGACACGGGCTTTCTCACCGGACGCGACCCGCGAACCGGCGAGATCAAGCGCAAGTTCCCCGCCGATGACGGCGATCACATGCCGCATCACCGCTGCCACCGCGCGAAGGCGACGGACACGTACCTGCTGATGTCGCGGACCGGCATCGAGGTCGTCGATCTGAAAGCGAAGCACTGGGATCGCAACGACTGGGTCCGCGGCAGTTGCCTGTACGGCATCCTGCCCGCCAACGGGCTGATCTACGTGCCGACGCACTCGTGCGCCTGCTAC
>CAZEJA010000121.1:0-8359 GCA_964512215.1 uncultured Planctomycetaceae bacterium | reverse complement strand
CCCGTCCTTCAGCACCCACGCCTTCCCCCCATACCGCACCGCAACGGGTTTCCCCCCCTCGACAATCATGACTCGCTTCGAATCCGCCGCTTGCGGCTTAGCAGTCCTTTCACTCGTCAACCACGCCAGCGAGAACCGGGCGACCTTGATGTTCGTGTGCCCGTGCGATTCGTAGACCAGCCCGATCCGCCCGTCGGGCAGACGCAGCAGGCTGGAGTAGGCGAACTCATCCGGCGTGACGAGCTTCCGCACCGGCCAGGTCCTGCCCCCGTCGTAGCTCACGAAGGCCGTCCCGTGCGTGCGCTTCGGGCCCACCGGGCCGGCGTAGACGAGGCGCGGTTTCTCCCCGTCCAGGGGGTCGCTGTACGTGATGACGCTGGCGTTGCAGCTCACGGCGGGCAGGCCCTTGTCGTCCTCCAGCTCCGCCCACGTCTCGCCCGCGTCTCTGCTGAACGAGCGCCGCCGGAAGCCCTTCTGCCCGCGGTTGTTCATGATCAGCGTGCCATCCGGCAGTTCCGCGATGGCCGACTCGACGGCGCCGCACATCACAAACTTGCTGTATCTCCACGTCTTGCCCGCATCGTCGCTGAAGAACGCCCCGACGCGTTTGGGCTTGCCCTCGAAGTCGCCGCCAGGAACGATCAGGCGCCCCTTACGGGGGCCGCGCCGCAATTGAATGCCCTCGCCCGCGCCGAAGACCATTTTCTCGCCGGGAGGCGGCATCATCGCGCTGATGTCGCGCGGCCGCGACCAGGTCCGTCCCTCGTCGTCGCTGGTGACCTGGAACTGGCGGCACTCCGGACCTTCGAGCGTCTTGCGGCTGTCGGGGTCTTTGAACGACCACTCGTACATGTTGTAGAGCACGTGGATGCGCCCGGTCGTACGGTCGTAGACGGCGGCGTTCGGGGCGATGGACTTCTCGCCGTGACTCGCGACGAGAACGCCCCCGGACCACGTCGCGCCATTGTCCGTGCTCCGCTTGGCCAGCAGGTCCTGCCCCGAGCGGTCGGACCACGTGCTCGCGTGGCGTCCCTGACAGACCACGACGATCGCGCCGCTGTTGGTGACGACGACGTTGGTGGCGCGGTATTGGGCGTACTTCGACGCCGCGTCGGTAACACCGGCGATGTCCTCCTTGCCGACCTGGAAGACGAAACCGAACTCGGGCTCCTCCGCGACGGCGCATCCCGCGCAGGCGGATATCAGAAGGCCCGTCACCACCGCAAGCTGACACAGGTGCTGAGTAGTCATTTCTTCTCCTTCGTCCAGGCGACGTAGTCCTTGCCCGCGAGGCTGGCCTCGCACGAGGCGACCCACTCGTCGAGGTGCGCCTTCATCTCGGCGACGATCTCGGGCTTGTCTGCCGCCAGGTCCGTTGTCTCGCCCGGGTCGGCGACGAGGTCGTACAGCGCGTACGTCCACCCGTCGTCTACGCTGTGAATCTTGTACTGATTGTCGTGCAGGGCGAGCTGCTTGCTGCCCTGCTTCGCGCCGGAGCTGGTCTTGCGCTTGATCGGCGCCTGGAACGCGATCGGAACCGGGCGCCGCTTTGTCTTGCCCTCGACGATGGGCATCACGTCGATGCCGTCCAGCACCGGCTGGTTCGGCATGCGGAGGCCGAGAGCGCTGAGGATCGTCGGGTAGAAGTCGCTCGTGCAGACGGGCGCGTCGACGACGCGGGGGGTGGGGAGCTTGGCGGGCCATTCCAGGATCGCCGGCACGCGCACGCCGCCTTCCAGCAGTTCGGCCTTCTTGCCGCGGAACGGGCCCGCGGAATTGTAGTTGTGGATGTACGACGGGCCGTTGTCGCTGCAGTACCAGACGATCGTGTTGTCCGCGATGCCCATGCGCCGCAGCGTCTTGCGAAGTCGCCCGACCTGGCGGTCCATCGCCCGCAGGCACCCGTACCAGTGCTGGGCCTCGATGGGCTGGTCCTTGTACTTCGCGCGGTCGTCGTCGCCCGCGACGATCGGCGTGTGCGGGGCGTGGAACCAGATCAGCGACAGGAACGGCCTTCTGCGCTTGACCTGCCTGCGGATGAACGTCAGCGCACGGTTCATGACGATCTCGGAGTCATCCCCCTCCAGCCATTCATCCACGATCTCGCCCGGGCCGGTCCAGTAGTAGTCGCGCCACCGGAAGCCGTCCGTCCGCTGCCCCTTCGCGACAGGACGGTCCTGCAGATGCCGGTACCCCTCCGTGCCGTACTCGCCGCCCACGTGGTAGTAGGGGTTGTAGGTCGGCATCATCGACGACGTCGAGAAGCACTCGTCGAAGCCGCACTCCCACGGGGGGGCGTACTCGTCCGGATTCACCGGGCCGGGGAAGTAGCTTTGCTTGACCGTCTTGCTCAATGCCCCGACGTGCCACTTGCCGAAGTGTCCCGTCGCATAGCCGGCCGTTCTGAGCGCGTCGGCCAGCGTGATCTCGCCGGGCTCCACGCGTCCCTGACCCGCCCAGAAGATGCCGTACCGGTACGGGTGCCTGCCCGTCAGGCAACTGCCCCGCGTCGGCGAACAGACCGGGGCGGCGGCGTAGAAGCGGTCGAATCGCACTCCCTCGGCCGCCATCTGATCCAGGTTCGGCGTCTTGAGGATCTTGTTGCCGTTGTATCCGCAGTCGCCCCACCCCTGGTCGTCGGCCATCACGAGGATCACGTTCGGGCGGTCCGTCCCGCCGCCGGTCTTGCTCGTCGGTTTCATGGTCTGCTTCCCGCATCCAGGGATCGTCAGTGACGCCGCCCCGAGCCCCAAGGCCCGCAGCAGATCGCGCCGCGTCGGTCGGTTCCGTCTCATGGCCTCTCCCCTGCCGCCCCGCCCAGATAGTCGAGGTACTTCCAGCGGAAGCCCTTCTTCCTGTAGTTCACCTTGTCGTTCGTGACGGTGTCCATCTCGTCGACGTATTGCACGAGCTTGACCGGATCGGCGAACGGGTCGTTCGTCTCCTTCTGCCATGCCGTCATCGCCGTAGTCAGGCGCTTGCGCACGTCGGCGAGTTCCGGCTTGCCCGCCAGGTTCACCCACTCGTGCGGATCCTCCTGCAGGTCGTACAGCTCCACCGCCGGGGGGCTCTTCCACGTCGCGTAACCGCCCCGCACTTCTTTCGAGGCGGAGGCGACTTCCCGGTCCGTCGTGCCCGCCTTGAAGAACGTCCCCGCGTGCGTCGCGTAGGCCTCGGCAATCGGGTTCTCGCGATCCTGGAGCAGGCTGACGATCAGCTTATACCGCTTGTCGCGGACGGTGCGCTGCGGGAAGGTCCAGAACGGCGTCGAGCCCGCCTTCTCGGTGAACAGATACTCGCGCCACGCCACGTTGCGGTCCTCGCAGAGCCCCAGCAGCGAGCGGCCGGGCAGGTTCTTCGGGCCCGCCACGCCCGTCGCTTCCAGAACGGTCGGCAGGATGTCGATGGCGCTGACGAGTTCCTCGCGGACCACGCCCGCCTTGCCCGCGCCGGGCCAGCGGACAAGGAAGGGCACTCGGACGCCGCCTTCGTACAGCGCCGTCTTGCCGCGGGAGAACTGCGCGCCGTGGTCGCCCAGGTAGATCACGAGCGTGTCGTCGGCCCGCCCGGCCTTGGCGAGTACATCCAGCACCATCCCGACGCCCGAGTCCAGGCGGGACAGACAGTTGTAGTAGTCCGCGGTGAACTCCCGCAGGCGGTCGTTGTCGACGCCCACGAACGGCAGCGTCTTGACGTCCTTGCCCGTCAGGGGCTTTTCCGGCAGGCCCGCGTACTGCCGGATCAGCGGGAAGTGCGCATCGGGGAAATTCACCATCAGGAAGAACGGAGCCTCCCCGCCGGCGAGGAACGTCTCGGCGGCAGCTTCGTACTTCCGCATGTCGCGCATGTTGAAGTTGCTGCCCGGCTGCCCGCGGAAGTCGCACGCGAAGGCCCCCTCGGGATTCACGTGGATCTTGCCGATGATCCCCGTGCGGTAGCCGGCCTCCTTGAGCAGGCTGACGACGTTCGGCCATTCCCGATACATCGCATACTTGTGCGTCGCCAGCCCGATCTGCCCGTTCTGGTGCGGGTAGAGACCCGTGAAAATGCTGCCGCGCGACGGGCTGCACACGGGGTTCGTGATGTAGGCGTTCGCGAACCGCGCGCCGTCTGCCGCCAGCGTGTCCAGGTGCGGCGTCTGCGCGTACGGATCGCCGTAGCATCCGATCTCCGGCCCGTTGTCCTCCGACGTGATCAACAGGACGTTGGGGCGCCGCTTCGCAGGTTTCGCCATCGCCGCCATCCTTCCCGGCAGGACCGCCCCGGCCACTCCCAATCCCGTCGCTCTCAGCACGTCTCGCCGCGTCATCGCCATGCGACTACTCTCCCTTCCCCAGCACCCAGTCCAGCGAGAACCGAACGAGGCGGATCTCGCGGTAGCCGTCGGTTTCGTAGAACAGCCCGATCCGCCCGTCCGGCAGGGCGAGCAGGCTGGAGTAGGCGAACGCGCCGGGCACGACGAGCTTCTTCCGCGGCCAGGTCTTCCCGCCGTCGAAACTGACGTAGACCGTCCCGTGCGTTCGCTTCGGCCCGACGGGCACGCTGCAGAGCAGCACCGTCTCAGCCGTCTTCGGATTGCGCACGGAGATCAGGCTGCCGTTGCAGCTCACCGTCTTCAGGGCCGGGTCGTTCTCGAGCTTCGTCCACGTCACGCCGCCGTCGGCACTGAAGGCTCGTGTCCGCAGGCGCGTCTCCGATCCGCCCGCCACGAACGTGCGGCCGTTGAGCACGAGCCCGCCGTCCGGCATCTCCGCGACCTTGGACTCGCTCGCCCACGCCATCTTGCCTTCATACGGCACGACCTTGCTCCGCTTCCACGTCTTGCCGGCGTCGTCGCTGTAGAAGCACAGGACCTTCTTGCCCTTGTAGAAATCCCCGCCGGCTACGATCAACCGACCCTTGTGCCGCCCGTGACGCAACTGAATGCCCTCGCCCGAGCCGACGACCATCACCGAGCCCTTCGTGTCGACCATCGCGCTGATGTCACGCGGGGGCGACCAGGTCTTGCCCCCGTCGCCGCTGGTGACCACGTACTGCTTGCAGTTCAGGTCGCCCATCTCGCCGCGGATGTCCTTGGGCACGTTCGTGTAGTCCCACAGGAACAGGTTGTACAGCACGTGAATCGTGTTCGTATCGCGGTCGTAGACGGCTGCGTTCGGGCAGATGGACTTCAGCCCGTGCGTCGCGACCAGCTTGCCCTTGCTCCAGGTCTTGCCGCTGTCGGCGCTGATCTTCACCACCAGGTCCTGCCCGCTGCGGTCGGACCACTTGCTCTTGTTGCGCCCCTGGCAGACCATGACGACCTTGCCGTCGTTGGTCACGACGACGTTCTGCTCGCGGTATTGCGGGTACTTCTCCGCGGCGTTCTCGACGCCTTCGATGTCTTCCTTTCCAGCGACGAAGACCTGGATAGGCTTGGGCAGATCGTCCGGCGGCGGCGCGGCGCCCGCCTTGGTCGGGTGGAGGTACTCCAGGTACTTCCACGTGTGGTTCCGCCCGGGCCTCTTCAGGCCGTGCCCGTCCATCTCCTCGGTCAGCATTCTCAGCTTCCCGGGGTCGGTCAGCGGGTCGTTCGTCTCCTTCCGCCATACGGCCAGCGCGGCCAGCAGGCGCTGCTGGACCTCGGCGAGTTCCGCCTTGCCCGCCAGGTTCTCGAACTCCCAGGGATCCGCCTTCAGGTCGTACAGCTCGATCCGCGGGGGGTTCTTCCAGGTCTTGTAGGCCCGCTGCGTGCGCGGCGGAGCCGCCGCGAGGGCCTCGTCCGTCGGCATGCCCCCGCTCCACTTCGTCTGATATCCGCGATAGGCGGGATGCCCGCGGTCCTGCAGCAGGTTGAGGATCAGTTTGTACCGCTCGTCGCGGACGGTCCGCTGCGGGTAATGCCACCACGCCGAGTCCACGTTCCGTTCCGTGAACAGGTATTTCCGCCACTTCGCCTCCTTGCCCGCCACCAGCGGAAGCAGCGATCGCCCGGCCAGGCCCTTCGGCGCCGCTGCACCGGCCGCCTCCAGCGCCGTCGGCAGGATGTCGACGGCGGAAATCAACTCCCGCCGCTCCTGCCCGCTCTGGACCCGCCCAGGCCAGCGAACGATGAACGGCACCTTCACGCCGACCTCGTAGCACGTCACCTTGCCGCGCGCGACCTGCGCGCCGTGGTCGCCCAGGTAGATCACGAGCGTGTCGTCCGCCCGGCCCGTTGCGTCCAGCACCTTCAGCAGCATGCCGACGTGGGCGTCCAGCCGGAGCATGCAGTTGTAGTAGTTCGCCACCGTCTCCCGCAGGCGCGGCGTGTCGACGCCGAGGTAAGGCATGCACTTGACGTCGTCGCCCGTCAGAGGCGTGGCGGGCAGGCCGTGCTGCTGCTTGATGAACGGCAGGTGGGCGTCGGGGTAATTCACCATCAGGAAGAACGGGCGATCCGAGTCGCCGATGAATTTCTCCGCCGCGGCGGCAAACTTCCGCCCGTCGCGCTTTCCGAAGCTGCCCGGATTGGTCTTCAGGTCGAACGGGAACGCCGACGCTGGGTTCACGTGGAGCTTGCCGATGATGCCCGTGCGATAGCCGGCCTGCTTCAGCAGGCTCGGCAGGTTCGGGTACTTCTCGAACATCGCGAACTCGTGCGTCGCCAGTCCGAGCTGCCCGTTCTGGTGCGGATAGAGGCCCGTGAATATGCTGGACCGCGACGGGCTGCACACCGACTGCGTGATGTACGCGTTGTCGAACCGCGCGCCGGCGGCCGCCAGCCCGTCCAGGTTCGGCGTCTTGGCGTACGGGTCGCCGTAGCAGCTCAGCTCGGCCCCGTTGTCCTCGGACGTGATCAGCAGGATGTTGGGCTTTCGGGCCGATCTGCCCATCGCGGCCAGTGGCATTCGCGCCGCCAGTGCACCCAGCCCAAACCCCGCGGCTCTCATCGCATCTCTGCGCGTCATTGCCATGCGAACTACTCTCCCTTCTCCGTCAGCCACGCCACCGTGAAGCGGGCGAAGGTGATCGTCTTGTACCCGTCCTTCTCGAACAGCACGCCGACCGACCCGTCCGGCAGGGCGGTCAGGCAGGAATACGCGTAGCCGCCCTTGTAGACCATCTTCGAGACCGGCCAAGTCTTGCCTTCATCGAAGCTCACCCGGATCGTGCCGTCGACGCGGCCTTTCTGCGTACCCGGGCCGATGTAAAGGATGCGGCTCTTGCCGCCCGCTTCCAGCTCGGCCCGCTCGGCGGCCAGGTCCGCCAACTTCTTCTTGTGTCGCGCGGCACCTTCCTTGGTGAATCGCGCGCGGGACATGAAATCGCGGAGTTGCTTGATCTTCTTCTTGATCTGCTCGATGCGGGCCTCGTCCCGGCCGGGCCAGGTCAGGCGCAGGACGCTGCCCATGCACTGCGGCTCGGGCAGGTTCGTGTCGTCTTTCAGCGCCGACCACGTCACGCCCCCGTCCTTGCTGATCGCGATCTTGCGATGCTTCGTGCCCGCGTAGCTGCGGCTGTTGAGCAGGACCGACCCGTCGGCCAGCTCGACCATCTGCACCTCGTTGCCGTTGCTCGCGTCGGCGTTGGGGGCGGGGTCGCCGCACTTCCACGTCTCGCCCCCGTCGTCGGAGTAGGCGGCGTAGACGTTGAAGAACCGCTTCTTGCCCTCCCACCAGCCTTCGTTGGTGGGCATGAGGATGCGTCCCTTGCAGGGGCCGCGGCGCAGTACGATGCCGATGCCGGGGCCGCTGGCGGTGGAGTTCATCTTCGGGCGCTTCGTCCCCGCCGTCACGTCACGGGGCCTGGACCACGTCTTCCCGTCGTCATCGCTGTGCATCACCAGCGTACGCGAGATCTTCTCGCCCTCGATGCCCGGAGAGAGCAGCTTGATCTTCGTCCCTGCCGCACGCGCGTGATAGCCAGCCGGGAAGTGCTGGAACATCAGCAGGATCCGCCCCGAGTCCAGCACGACCGCGCACGGATTGACCAGCACGTCCTCGCCGGACTCGTGCACCATCTGCATCTTGCCCCACTTGGTCCCGCCATTCATGCTCCGTCGCAGGACGATGTCGTTCTGGGCGTGGTCATGGAGCGTCTGCCGCCCTTCGGCGAACGCCAGAACCGTGCCTCTGTTCGTCACGACCACGGAGGGAATGCGGTAGGCCGGGCAGAGCCCTTCGCCCTTGACGAACACGTCGCTGAACTCGGGCCCATCCGCAGCCGCCGCCAGCGGAACGACCAGCAGCACGCACAATGCGATGCACCAGGTATTCACAGTGAATCTCCTTACTGTCTACGCCCGGCTGATCTGCCGGGGAATCGAGATATCCGTTTGCATGATCCGGTCGAGCAGCCGGACGCGCAGCTCCTCGCGCGTCGCCCGTCTGGCGGGGTC